>SIAL01000089.1 GCA_009691815.1 Gemmataceae bacterium
GATTTCCATGGATCAACGGACCGCCTTAATGTATTCCAGCCTACTCTTTATACCCGCCATCATTGCCGCATTTGGCCTTCCCGAACACAAACAAGAGGATGATCAGGGTACGATCGAACCCGCCCCAACGGATTAGCCCCATGAACCTGTTTTTTTCAATTCCCTTTAAGGAATCCTTCCCATGATGGAACCTGGCCACCGGGTGGAAGACCTGTCGCATTTTTCCGGACCGATCACCGACCTGTTCGACAGGATGCCCGGTCCCGGAGATAACTCGTTCAGGTTAACAACCAAGCAGATCGAACACTTTCATCAGTTTGGGTATGTTTCGGGTATCCGTGGGCTGACCGAGGATCAGGCGGATCGTCTGGTGGAAGAATTGGCCCAGATCATGGACCCCACCCATCCGGGCAATTCCCTTTTCCATGAGTTTCACACCAACGAATCGGCGGATCCCAATCGGGTCCTTTTCCACGCCTTGGGGGCTTGGCGGATCACCCCGGCGTTTCATGACCTTGTGTGGAATCCGGCGATTGCGGTCCCAGCTAGCCAACTCCTCGACGGTCCGGTCCATTTTTGGCATGACCAACTTTTTTGCAAACCAGCCAAGCATGGGGGCGTTGTGGCCTGGCATCAGGATTATTCCTATTGGACGCGCACTAAGCCGATGGGACACCTTACTTGCTGGATGGCGCTTGAAGATGCCACATTGGAAAATGGGTGTCTGCAATACATCCCCGGCAGCCACCAATGGGATCTTTTGCCCATAACCGGTTTGGCGGGAAATATGGAGTCCATCCGCGAGGTGCTTAGCCCGGAACAGATGCGGGCGATGGAAAACCCGGTTGCCATCGAGGTGAAAAAAGGCCAGATCAGCTTTCACCACCCCCTTTTAATCCACGGCAGTTTTGCCAATTCTACGGACCGTTCTCGCCGAGCCACGGTGCTCAATTTCTTTCGTGAGGGAACCCGATCCGACGCGAATGAACCGCTGTTGCAAGGGGTGCCTGTGGTTCCCAAAGGAACCGAACTAGGGGGCCGTTTCTTTCCAAGACTTTATCCTGTGGGGTAAGAGTTCCAAACCCAAATTGTTTGGATTCTTATCACAAATCAGAACCCGTTGGCTCACGCCCCCCGACACGGCGAGATAGGTCCCTTAGAATTCGTGGACGGGAATATACCACCCATTGGGGCATCATGAACTGGCCAGCTAGCCCGTGCCGCTTTACGCCGTGCCGGTATTTTTGCGCCTTTAGCAACTTTCCGGTGAATGGTTTATTTTCCATTCCCACAAAACCAGAATCCACGGAAAGATCTTCGAACTGCCTATATGAACCAGTTTCCCCTAGGCTAAAAGTTGCCATTCCATCTTGCAAAAAGGAATAAACATGCGTTTCCATGGCATCATCCCGCCCCTTGCCACCCCCTTTAAGGACAACGAAGATCTGGATTTAGAACGACTTAGGGGGTTTATCGAAACTCAGATCGAAGCCGGGGTCCATGGCATTTTTGTTCTTGGAACCAACAGCGAATTCTACGCCTTGGATGAGGCGGAAAAACAACAAGTGATTGCCGTGGCCGTCGAGCAAGTGGCGAAAAGGGTTCCCGTTTTCGCAGGAACGGGAGCGGAAACTACCCGCGAAGCCGAGCGGCTCACCAAAATGGCCCAAAAGGAGGGGGTCGATGGGGTTTCCGTCATCACTCCATATTTCATCCTGCCCAATCAAAACGAAATCCATGACCATTACAAACGCATTGCCGAGGCCACCAGCCTGCCGGTTTTGCTTTATAGCAACCCGGTGACCTGTGGTGGACTTAAGATCGATCCCGATACTTGTGCAAGGCTTGCGAAAATCCAAAACATTGTGGGGATCAAAGATTCCAGTGGCGATTTGCAGACTACCATCGAAATCCTGAGGGCCGTTCCACCGGATTTTGTAGTGTTGCAAGGAAGAGACACCTTAATTTTCACCGCCTTGCAAATGGGAGCCCACGGCGCGGTTCCCGCGACATGTAATATCGCCCCGAAGTTGCTTGTTGAGATCTACGAGAAATTTAAGGCGGGTGATTTCGAAGGGTCCAAGGCGGCCCAGGCAAGGCTACATCCTCTGCGCATGGCTTTGACTTTGGGTACCGCGCCGGGCGGCGTAAAATCCGCACTCCGGGAACTAGGGCGTTCCATTGGTCCTTGCAGGTCACCGGTTGCCTGGGTGGGCGCGGATAAAATCCCAAAACTTAGGGAAGCACTTGCCTTGGCAGGTATTTCCTAGGCGTTTATTCTGGCGAGGTAAATGGGAATCAGCCCCATCACTTACCCTCTTTTAATTGGTCCTTAAGCCATGGGGTGACTTTCTCCGCCCAAAGGGCCGCATGTTCCTGTTGGCCCTTGGCACTGAAATGAACCCCTTTGCCTTGCTCGCTACGAAACAGTCCCTTGAGGCTATCCGTATCGGGCCCCTCAAGGGCGATCCCGTTCTTCCAAAGGAAACTTTGGGCATCGCGAATGTCCGGTGATGATTCATCGCCCGGAACATGGTAGGTCGCCTGAGCGATAAACCAGGGCACCTCCCAACCGACCTTCTTCCGGGATTTTTGAATGACCACCTCTAGAAATTCGCGATAGGATTTGCCCGGCAGGGTCCTCGTGGGATCGGCCTGATTGGCATCACTTTCTCCTTGATGCCAAAGGACCGCTCGAAAACCGTTCGGGCCAAGTTGTTTCATGCGCAAACAGAGCGTTTCAAAAAGGTCCCCCTTGCTTTCCCAATCGCCATTGCCCAGTTGCTTTACATTTCCAAGCAGGGTGGGTGGGTTCGGAAACGATTGGCCCTTGGGCAACCATTCCCGAACGCTGGTCGCCCCGACTCCACAAGAAACCAAGCCGACGGGAACATTCAAGGTCGCCTGGATCCGATCCCCAAAAGGAGGCAGAAAGCTCCCCGCATCGCCACTCGCTCCGGGTTGCGGATCGTTAGCGTATTGCCAGTGGTTGTTACCCAAGGCCACTACCCTTTCACTTTTTGGTTTCAGCCTTTGCTCTCCATAGTTTGCGGAGTTGGATTGTCCGGCGACAACAAATACCTCGCCAATGCCAATGGGGTGGACGACCGCTTGAGCCACAACGGTCTCCTTGGTCATGGCCCGAATTTCCAAGCGATACCAACCTCCGGCAGGTGCTTCCAAAAACCCCTCCCATGGTCCGTTGGTTTTCAATTCGGAAATTAGTCGCCATTGAGAAGGCTTTTCCGGCACAATAACGCGGGCCTCCACAAGGATTGGGCTGTTTTCAAAAAGTGTAAAATGGCCCCGGATGGGAATGGTGCCGCCGGACTTGGTACTCCGTTGGATCACCTGATAATTCACCGGCGAGGAGAGCATGAGCCTTTGGTGGGCATGGGTTTTCACAAACTCCACCAACTCTTTGGATTCAAAAAATCCGGACCACATATTGTGGCCCTGCCCTTTGGGAAGGACCAACTCCATGGTGCCTCCAAGAGCCCGGTAGCGGTCCTTCATCAATCCCGAATTGGCCTCCAGAGGAACCACCGTGTCAACATCTCCATGGATCGCAAAAAGCGGCACCCCCGCCTTTGCCAAGCCCGCCAGTTTGTCAATGGGATTGAATTCCTTCAGCCGAAAAAGCAATGCTTCGGGTTTCATGGCAAAGGCACCCGCAGCATTGGGGATGCCCGGATAACTGCTGAGGTTACACACCGGATAGATTCCGGCAAAAGCAGCCACTTTCGTCGGGTTTTCGGTAGCCCAAGAAAGGGTCATCAAGCCCCCCCGACTGCGTCCCAAAAGGACGGGTTTTTCTGAAAGGTTTCGCGTGGTTGTCATCGTCTTATGAAACTGGGAATAGAGCTCGTTGCCCTTGGGGCTGCCATACGATTCCCCAACATCTAGGCCGGCAATGCTGATTCCGGCATCGAGAAAACGCTCGAACATCCATCGCTCTTCCTTGCCCGGCAACCCTTTTAGCGTTGGCGCATACCAGACCCAAGGCTTCCCCTGAGTAATCGCGTTGGATTTGGCCGGGATGAGAAAACCGGTATGTCCCGCCACCATAAAAACCTCCCCCGGCAAGGGAAGATCCTTTTCCGGTGCCTTTGAGAGTAGCGCCAAGGGACTCAAAACCAGGAAACAAAGTGGGATCATCAGGGATTTCATGCGGACCGTGGCCCTTCTTTAACGGTTTGACTTGGAGCCAGTCAAAATCCATCATGGTTCGTGAGCTGGTTAGGAACGGTGAAACGGGTCATTCCACGACAAAGTGTTCGATTCGAAATGTTCCCTGTTCGGGAGCTAGGGTAACTTGGATCTTTTTCATAGCTTTTGGGGTGCGAAAGGTGAAAATAGTTCGATCAAGACCATTGACCTTGGCCTTTTCCATCGAGACAAACTCAGGTTTTTCGCGAAGGGCTGGAGTTTTATGGGCCAAAGTCAAAAGTGTTTCTCGACCCATAAACGATTTGAATTCCGCCGAACTCCCCTGCCAAGCTTCGGCGGATTTTCCCTGTCGGAGCAGATCGAGAAAGACCATGGCGACTTCCTTTCCTTCCAGATCCGGTTGGGGGGTAATGGGAGGTGCCATCCACCAAAGCCCAAGCCCGATCAATACCATAAAACCCAAGCAACCTCCAAAAAAGGAAAGCCTTGGGATGCCAACGGATTCGTTTGATTTTGCCTTCATGATCAATCCGTGCTAATGTCGCCGCCGGCCCGAGTGCCCATGGCCCGCCAATTGGCAAGGCTTACGGCGTGGGTGACCATTCGGACAGAACCGTCCATGTACAACGCATTCACCACCGCCGGGTGAAAACTGCGTGCGGTGATGGCTCCATAGGTGGGAACAGTAAGTGATTCTCCATCGCGCATAGATGTGATGTCGATGTCATAGGTTTGGCCGCCGGTTGTGTAGAGAACTTTGGTGTTGGGGGTAAAGGTTGTGGTGATACCCGTTTCGTGGACATCGCCTTCGACCCATTCGGTATGACCATTGGAATCGAAGGTTCCCGACCCGAGGAAGGCAAGTGCGGCGGCTGGCGTGGAAGGGGGCGAAGCATTAAGTGTTGCGGGCAGCAGGGTGTCCCAAACATTGGGCTGGTAGGCCTTGTTTTCTGTGGCACCCAGGGTGTTACTGAGTCCATCAAGAATATCCCCCGGACGGGCTTTGAAATTGGGGGCGAAGGCGCCATCGCCATAGGCCCCGGTAGCCGGATCATAGACAAACCAAGTCCCCTGAGCAAACGAATAGTTGTTGGGATAGTAGGTTATGTTGGCCGTGACTCGGGCGCGATCGTTGACCTCACTTGGGCACATAAACGAGGCAATTCGCATCCTAGCAACATCAGGCCGGGTACGAAAGTCGTTCCTAGTGGTGCCCCAGTCGACCAATTTGGCAAGGTTTTCCTGTTCCAAATAGGGCAGTAATCGGGCGTGAGCCGACCATGGTTGGCTAAGCTGGCCGCGGGGCATTTCCGAGGCGCACGGGAATGTCCCCATGGAACTTACATGGTTGTGCAGGGCGACTCCGATTTGCTTTAGGTTGTTTTGGCAACTCATTCGATTGGCCGATTCACGCACCTTTTGGACGGCGGGCAAAAGGAGGCCAATGAGAACGGCGATGATGGCGATCACCACCAAAAGCTCAATGAGTGTAAACCCTTTGCGGACCATTTGCTTACTCCCTTTGTCTTTGCCTGAAACGGAAAAACCAATCCAGGGGGCCTTTTGCCTCAAGCCAAAAAAGCATTCCCACTTCCAAAGGGGAACCCACTCCTAACCTATAGGAGTAAAAAACCCCTAGGCCAAAAGTCCTCGGATCACTTCCGCCTTGGTTACCACAATATCCGTCAAGCTCCCGGGGCGGCCATCATGGGGATAGGTCAGGCGTTTGTGATCGAGGCCAAGGGTGTGCAATAGTGTTGCATGCAAGTCATGAACAGTGACCACATTCTCTACCGCCTTGTACCCCAAATCGTCTGTTTTGCCGTGGCAATACCCTTTTTTGAAACCGCCCCCTGCAATCCAGAGGGAGTTGGCGTGGCGGTTGTGATCGCGGCCATCCTTGCCTTGGGAAATGGGCAACCTGCCAAATTCGCCCCCCCAAAGGACCATCGTCCTCTGCAAAAGGCCCCGCTGTTTAAGGTCATGGACCAATGCGGCACTTGGCTGATCCGTTCGGGCGCACAGCCCCCTAAGAGACGCGGCGTTTGCGCTGTGGGTATCCCACGGCTGGCCAGCCAAAAAGAGCTGGACAAAACGGACACCCCGTTCGATCAACCTCCTGGCAACCAGACATCTGGTCCCGTATTCGGCGGTTTCCGGATTGTCGAGGCCGTAGAGCCTTTTGGTCGCCTGATCTTCCCGAGTCAGGTCGAGAGCTTCGGGCACAGCGGTTTGCATACGGGCCGCCGTTTCAAAATTGGCAATGCGCGAGTGCAATTCGGCATTTTGAGGATGTCGCTCTAAATGTTCGCGGTTGAACTTTTCCAAAAGACGCAATTGATTTTTTCGGGTGAGAGGGCTCAGGTCGGCGGGTGTGGCAAGATTGGCTACGGGATTGGGGCCGGGCCGAAAGGCCGTTCCCTGATAAAGGGCCGGAAGCCAACCGGATGTCCAATTCCTTGTCCCATCCACAGGCAGGCCACCCGGATCGGAAAGGACCACATAGGCGGGAAGGTTTTGATTGGCGGAACCCAATCCATAGGTCACCCACGATCCCCAGGAGGGATCACCCGCCTGAAACCTTCCACTGTGGATGAGGCGAAGTGCCGATTCGTGGTCGACAGATTCGGTGACCACCGACCGAATCAGGGTCATTTCATCAACAATCCGCGAGGTGTGCGGCAAGAGTTCGCTCAGTTCGATTCCCGATTGACCCCTTTTGTGAAACCGAAAAGGCGAGGCTAGAACATTCCCCTTTTGGCCTGAGAAATGAACTTCCAATTCGCCTTGATAGGGTTTCCCGTCCAGCTTGGTTAAATTGGGTTTGGGATCAAACAGGTCCATTTGGCTGGGACCGCCATGCTGAAAAAGACAAATCACCGCATCGGCTGTCGGAGAATGGTGGGGCAAGGTGGATGCCCCAGCGGAAGAATCCGTTGAAACCGTTTCGGAGATATTGGCCCCGGTTGCCCTAGTCGGGTTTAATAAATGGGCCATTGCCAAAGAGCCCAGCGAAAAGCCGGTTCGCCCTAAAAACGCACGCCTACATGGATCAAGTGGATTTGTCATTCGAGCTTATTTTTCCCTACGCTATCAACCGTAATGCCATTGTACCCGAAAGAGGATTATCCCCCCATGTCACTCCACATACAAAAAGGCGTTTGATGCCAAAAGCATATTAGCCAAATCGGTCCAGGCCCGTTCTTCTTGTTTGGGTTTACCCCCGTATTCATTGGTTTGACCCACAAGAAATGCCTTGGCTGCCGATTCTTCTCCTTGGGTGGGTGGTCGCCCCCAAGCCAATAGAAAGGCCTGCGCCAAACGAGCGTTAAAATCCGTCGGAATGGCGATTAACAGCCTCTTGGCAAACGCCTCGGCACGCAATCTTGCAAACTGGGAATTGAGCAGGATCAACGATTGAAGAGGTACGGTGGTGGGAAGCCTGACGGTACAATTGAAAACGATGGAGGGGGCGTCAAAAATCTCAAGCATACCCATCGTTTGGGTCCGCCTTTGTTGGAGGTAGATGCTTCGCCTTTTGGCTCCGGGTGTGGTTTCCTGAACAACCACCTCACCATCCCCGCCTCTTGAAGTCGGGACATAGGGGCCACCCGAAACCAGCTCTAATTCGCCGGAAAGGGCCATCATCCCATCCCGAACCGATTCCGCGTCAAGCCGCCTTAGGGGAAATCGAGACAGGAGCGTGTTGTCCTCATCGGCCAAAAGGGACTCTTTTGTCGGAGTGCTTGATTGGCGAAAAGCGGTTGAATGCAGGATAAGCCGGTGGATTCCTTTTTGGCTCCAGCCCCTTTGGATCAATTCTCCTGCCAACCATTCCAATAATTCCGGATGGGAAGGGGGGCTACCCGAATAGCCAAGATTATCCGCGGTCGAGGCAATACCCCTGCCAAAATGGTTTTGCCACCACCGATTGACCGTCACTCTTGCCAACAAGGCAACGGCGCGGGACTTGGGCTTGGTGATCCATTGGGCCAAGGCAAGGCGGGCGCCGGTGGATTGCGTCAAGTCCAATGGTTTAGGACCAAAGGGGTCGGTTTTATCCGATTCCAACAAGACGGAAGGCGGCGAGGGGTTTACCCTTTCCCCACGGGCCTTATGGATTCCCCGTTCCAGAAGGAATACGCTTGGAACCACAGGTGAAAGGTCCACCACCGGGGCGAGTTTGGTAAGGGGTTTCGGTTTGGCCAATTCTAAGTCATTGATCTTTTTGGCAAATTCGGCCAACTTGGCTTGGCGAAAAACCTGAGTGGCCGCGGGAATTTTGGCCACCTCTATAGGATCGAGGTTCTTCTCCACTTTTACATTGTCGACAACATAACTACGGCCACAACAAAGGGCAAAACCAAACCCGCCGTTGGGCAAATCGGATTCCTTAAGGCTTAAACTGTTTTTTTCGGGGTATCCCTCCACCCATTGGGTCAACTCAAACGAGCCATTGCCCCGATTTGTCACCCGCACACCATAGTTTTTACCCGGTTTGTAACCACTTTCCCCAATGGCTCCGGGTTGGCTGCCATCGGGCCCTGGGTAATCCACATAGACCTTGGCCTGACCCGACTCGGCCCCGTCAAAAAGGATGTTGCCCCTATGTTTGTCCTTTTTATCGTTATAATCTCCAAGCGCGATTAAAAATCCCACATAAGGCGCCCCTTTCACCAGATCAAACCGAACCTGGATCCAATCCCCTTTTTTGTCCGGGGTCCAGTCAAAGGATTGCTTGGTGGAGATGGCCCGGTCACCCAAAGCCCCCGATTCCACCACATGCAGGCCGCCTGCTGTGATGTTCACCGCCGGACTTTGATGAGAGTCCAATTGAACCAAAGGAAGGCCCAATGGGGCATCATCCCCCGGGGCGGAGGTGGACCAAAGCGTCGCTACCATTTGGTTTGGAGTGTCGAAATCATCCTTGAATAAAACGATAGTTGGCTCCGGATTTTTCTCCAGCCATTCCCTTTGCAGACTTTTAACCTTCGCCAAGTTCGCCTCATATTGGGTCATTTTCGTTTTGTGCGTTTCCAGCTCCCCCTCGGTTGCCGCAACTACATCACGATTCTTTGGATAGGCCCATTTTTCCACATTAAACGCGGGATAAAGAATCGCTTGAAGGCGATAATAGTCGGCTTGGGAAACCGGTTCAAATTTGTGATTGTGACACCGGGCGCATTGAACAGTCATTCCGAAAAGAGAAGAACCCAGTATTTGAACTGTCCCCTCTAGAACCGCGTATTTGTCGGCACGGACCTCGTCCTCATTACCATCACTGCTATCGGTCCCGTCTGGACTATTACGAAGGAAATGGGTGGCGGAAAGCATCCGGATTCCTTCTGCGGAAAGGGGGACCTTGGGAGAATATCGCGCGATCTCATCGCCCGCCAATTGTTCCCGAAGGAATTGATCAAAAGGAAGATCCCTATTGATGGAATCAATCACATAGTCGCGATACCGCCATGCAAGAGGTCTGTCCGTGTCCGCGTTAAAAAAACCGTTGGAGTCGGCATAGCCCGCCGCGTCAAGCCAGAATTTCCCCCACCTCTCTCCATATTGAGGGGAGGACAAATAGCGCTCTACCATGTTTTCATAGGCTTTGGGCGATTGATCCTTGAGGTAGGCTTCGGTTTCAGCAAGGGTTGGTGGAAGGCCTCTTAAAGCAAACGACACTCGACGAATAAGTGCGTATTGGGTGGCGTCAGGCAAAAGTGCCAACCCACTCCTTTCCAGCCTGGCTTGGAGAAACGCATCAATAGGAGTCCGAATGCGAGAGCGGTCTTTTACCAATGGAGGATTGACCGGTTGCATTTTCTGATAGGCCCAATGTTCGTCCCCATCGGCCTTTGCCGAAACCTTTGAGGGGAGGCCGACAGCACCCTTTTCAATCCATTGACGCAAAAGTGCTTTTTCGGGTGGGGTTAAAGGCGCTTCCCCTTTGGGCATGGAATTGTCGGAAACATGTTGCCAAAGAAGGCTCGAATCCGGGTTGCCGGGAAGGATCACTTTGCCGTTTTTCCCACCACGAACCAAACCGGCACCAAGGGCAAGGTTGAGTTTGGCATCTTGCTTGGCAGGCCCATGGCAACGAACACAACGATTTTTGAGAAGTGGAGCGATTTGGCTTTGGTATTCCGGGACGATTTGGCCAGAGGAAACGGGAGGTTCGGTCGAATTCAATGGAGGGAAAACCAGGACACAAAGGCCAACCACCTCAAGGCAAACAAAGCGCTTCAAACAAAAGGAATTCGGGTGCATCCCAGTGATCCAAGCCTGCGGGAAAACCTAATTGGGTAGGAATAAGAATCAAGCTCTGGTTTCCCTAGGGAAATTGTATTCCCAAAAGCCCCCACCGCCAGCAATTGTAGGCGAATCCACAAACGGTCACCATCCTTTGGCGTCAGATGATTACTCCCCGCGGCCAATTACCGAACAAGATATTAAAGGTCCCATTAAACAACCAACTAGGCGGGCGGTGGGCGGGATCCCACTTATTCTGATTCCTTGTTTCATCATTCGTTCGTCGCCT
>SIAL01000090.1 GCA_009691815.1 Gemmataceae bacterium
TTGGCATTGGTGGCCTATCGTCAGCCCATCGCCCGAGAAGAGTTGGATTCCGTCCGTGGTGCCGATTCGGCCGTTTCGATACGGCAACTGCTCAAACTGGGCCTGATTCGCATGGAAACCACCCAGGCAGGCCGAGTCTACACGACAACCGCGGGTTTTCTCGAAGCCCTTGGACTCCGTTCGCTCAAGGAGCTTCCTCGGGTGGAAGAAGCCCCCGGATAGTTGGCGGCGTTTTTTGGTTTTCTAGTCGCCCAAAAAAAAGGGACAGCCAAAAAGCTGTCCCTTGTGAACTTTTGAAATCCGCTTTCGCCCTTATGGTTTTTCGCCTACGGAGGGGTCAAGCTTTTTGGGTGCCTGTTTTGGGGAAACGGATGTCGGGCGGCCGGTAACATCATCCTGATTGAGCAAATCCTTGGTGGATTGGGTCAGATTTTCTGGGCCCCCTGCCCCGGTAAGGAGAAGCTTGGGAGCGGCCTTTTTGCGCATTTCGGCAAAAAGGACCGGGATCTCGGCCTGGATTTTTTTCTCGGTGACTTCTTTGGTCAATTTGGGACGCATCGCTTCAAAGTTGACCGTGGTGTCGGACGGGACGCGATTGTCACATTTGATTACCACGAGTCCCTCTGGGGTACCGACCAAGGCGCTTACTTCCCCCGGTTGGAGGCTAAAGGCCGCCTTTTCTAGGTCTTCATTGCCAGTGGTGTTTCGGCTTAAGGGCCTAATTTTCCCCCCGGCGGATGCCAAGGTTGGGCTTTTTTGGTTTTTGGCGGCGCGGGCAAATTCATCTTCGCTATCCCGGATTTTGGCATAGTCAGACATGGCGGCCTTTTCCGAACCCTTTTCCCACATTATGATCCGACAATCGACTTTTTCCCCATGGTAGGCATCAAAAGCTCGCTTCAAGTCCGTTTCGGTTACTTTGACCCGGCTTTTCACCAGTTTTCCCAACATGAGTTTCGGCCTTAGGACATCTTCTTTCCACTCAAGGAGGGTCTTTTTGTAACCCTTTAGGACCCGATCCACGAAAACTTTGCGATCCACATTGAGGCCGGCCAAGTCTTCTTCCAAGGCGGCTTCAACCTCCGCCTCGGTCACCTCGATTTGGACCTTTTTGCACTCGATTTCGATGATTCTTTTGTTGACCAGAGCCTCGATCCGTTCCGAACCCATCCGTTGAATGAGGTATTCCCCAAGTTCTTCACGGGTAATGGGAACCGAGTCGTAAACAAAGGCCACAATGCGGCTGGAGTAGTCGCTTTGGGGGTTGGAACCACCTATTTGGGTGACAGGGCGGGCGGGCTTGGTGGCGGGTCCCTGGGCACCCGCCTGAGGATGCCTCGTATTCCAAGAGATAATGCCAAATGTCGCGCTTAGGCCCAAGGCCCAAAGCCACGCCTTGGCGATTTTCATGGATGGTTTGGATAGGATGGTGTTGCTCATGGTGGTCCTCCCTGACCGGCAAAGAGCCCAAGTTCCTCGGGGATTATCCACCAGAGGAATAGTAAAATCTAACCCGTTCGCTTTTTGGACGCAAGCGCAAAGGGAAAGGGTGGCGAAAGGGGGGTCAAAATGAGGGATCCGCGTTCAAACTTGCCCCTTGGCGGGGCACCACCCCCAAGGAAAAACCCAAGGGAACGAGTTCCCCATCAGATTCCTTTCGGTTTTCTGGATTTCCATACTTTCCAAAGGAACCGAAGCCCCAAAAGAATGACTCCCCAGACGACGACCCAAGGGGCCCAATCGACCACCCCTAGGACTAACCTTTGGCCGGTTTCCAGCAACCGTTCCAGCGAGCCATCAAAAGTGCGGTTAAGCTTGGTTAAAAAAGTGGGAGCGGCTTCGGGTTTGTAATCTTTGTGTTCGATCAAGGTAACCTGAATTGTGGCCAAACTGGTGAGGTTGGCCAGCATATTGATCCGCCCCTGAGCCTGTTCTATTTCGCCACGAACCCGGGTGATCTCCTTTTCACAAGCCAATATATCAACCAACTTGCCGGTGGAATCTTTCAGATGGAGGATCAAGCGGTCTTCTTCGATTTTTTTGTTCTTGATGTGTGCTTCAAGATCGTAAAATTCTTCCGAAACATCTTTGGCGTCGGAGGATTGTTTGATCGGTTCCCCCAAATCAAGGATGTCCCTTGCGATGTCCGAAGCCTTGGTCCCGGGCACCCGCAAGGTCCAAGACCCTTGGCGTCTTGCTCCGGGATTCTTTCCAATATCCGACCGGGAAATGTATCCGCCGCTGGCCGCGACCATTGCAAGCAGTCTTTCTTCGGCCATGTCAAGGTCCTTGACCGCCACATCCAAGTGATGGTTTTGAATGATTTTGCGTGAGGGAATAACCGCGGTTAAACCGGAAACAGGAATGGCTGTTCGTGCTCGATAGCTTGGGGGGGGCCCCTCGCCTTCTTCTCCCGCTCTGGGAGCTTCAAAATAGAGCTCGGATGTCGGTTCCCGACTATCCGCAAGCGATAGAGACGATTCCATCCCACCATAGTTGGCAGATGTTTGGTCCAAAACGGCGGATTTGGGTAATCCCGAGTCGTAACACCCCAATATAAGCATCAAACCAAGGACAAATCCTGCCCCAATTATTTTGAAAAGGCTTTGAAACGGTGACTTTTGCATTTGTCGGACTCCCTTTGATTAGGATGCTAACCATTCTACCAACCCGTTTGTTGGAATTACTTTAGTAAAGCTAACCTGATTGTGCCGCCGATAACGATTAGGAGGGCAAAAGGAGTCTGGGAATGCCAAATTGGGTGATGCGATGCGGTTGGGGAGGGTTTTTGGTCTTCTTTACCGGTTGTTTGGCACCGATTGCCATTAAAGTCGATGGCGGGTTGACCCAAACCAAGCCGATTGAAGCTGCCGTTAGAGCGGACCTTTCCCCTTATAATTCGCCAGACCCTTTCCATCCTGTGGTTTTGCCGGGAACCAAAGGGCAAAAACGGGTCGCAATCATCGAATTAGACGGAGTGTTGGTTCAGGATTCTCTGGTAGGGTTGGGTTCACAGGGCTCAAACCCTGTGGTGGTTTTTCACGAAAAACTTCAGGCCGCAGAGGAAGACCCCCTTGTGGTAGGAGTGGTCCTTCGGATCAACAGCCCGGGGGGCACCGTTTCTGCCTCGGACATTGTCGCCGGAGAGGTTCGACGCTTTCGGGATCGTACCGGCAAAAAGGTAGTTGCGCATATTTTGGAAACGGGGACGGGGGGAGCGTATCTGATTGCCTCCGCTTCGAACCGAATTACGGCTTCGCCAGGTGCCTTGGTGGGCGGGATTGGTGTGGTGTTTCCGGTAGTATTGCTGGAGAAAATGCTCGACATCCTGAGTATCACGGACCAGTCCATCAAGTCCGGGGAACTCATCGACATGGGCACCGCCAGTCGCAAAATGGAGCCTTCAGAACGGGAAATGATGGAGGCTATGGCCAAAGAACACCACGACCGGTTTAAGGCTGCCATCTCAATCAGCCGCAAAATCCCAGAAAAACTCCTCGATGGCCGGATAATGACAGCGACTATGGCCCAAAGCGGGGGCTTGGTGGACGAAATCTGCTCCCTCAACGACGCGGTGGCCCTTGCCTCGGGCCGGACCGATAAGAACGCTTCCCCTCCCCAAGAGGTAGAGGTTGTTCTTTACCGAAAAGGGTTGGAAACAGCTCGATCGGTCTACGATACCATTCCCAACCAACCCCTTCAAGCCACGGCATTGCCCCTATCGATCCCCGGGCTGGACCGGACTCGCCAAGGCGGATTTTGGTATTTGTGGATGTCCGATCCCACCCTTACCCGCTTGACGGGTAAGTAGGCCAAATGTTTACGACGAGGGCCGGTTTATTCAGGAAACAACGGAGTGCTTAGATAGCGTTCGCCCAGATCGGGTAGGATCACGACAATTAATTTGCCGGCATTTTCAGGCCGTTTGGCAATTTGAACGGCCGCATAGGCCGCAGCTCCGCAACTGATTCCACAGAGCATTCCTTCTTCCGTGGCCAAGCGACGGGTCATGTTGAAAGCATCCTCATCGGTGACCTGAATCACCTCGTCGATGATGGCTATGTTTAGAATACTGGGAATGAAACCCGCCCCAATACCTTGGATTTTGTGGCGGCCGGGTTTGAGATCCTGTCCGGCCCGTTTTTGAGTGATGATGGGACTGGAAGCCGGTTCGATGGCGATGGATTTCATCGAAGGTCGGCGACTTTTAAGGACCTCTGAACAACCGGTTATCGTGCCACCCGTGCCCACTCCCGACACAAGGAAGTCGATTTTACCCTCGCTGTCTCGCCAGATTTCCTCGGCGGTGGTCTTTCTGTGGATTTCCGGATTGGCAGGGTTATCAAACTGAAGGGGGGCGAAGGAGTTTGGCGTCTCCTTGGCCAAATCCGCCGCTTTTTGCACCGCCCCTTTCATACCCAGGTCACCGGGTGTCAAAACGATTTCCGCACCAAAGGCTTTGAGCAATCGGCGGCGCTCAAGGCTCATCGTTTCGGGCATCGTCACAATGAGGCGATAGCCCCTTGCCGCACAGGTAAAGGCTAGGGCAATGCCGGTGTTTCCCGAAGTCGCCTCAATGATCACCGTTCCCTGTTTGATTTTGCCCTCGCGCTCACCGGTGTTGATCATGGCCACACCAATACGATCTTTGACCGACCAGAGAGGGTTGAAATTTTCGAGTTTGGCGGCAATAATTCCCAAGGCTCCATCGGTTACGCGACGGAGTCGGACCAGTGGTGTCCCCCCCACACATTGGGTAATGTCATCGTAAATCTTGCCACGGAGGAGGGGAGTTGGTTGGTTCACGGATGATCTTCCTGAAGTTTGGTTTTGCAATCCCTATTTTTTTAGGCAAATCGGCGGGTTGTCCCAGACCCTATTCTAGGAAAGGATTTTGTCCAGAACCTTGGGGCCGTCCTCGGGGCCAATTAACCTTGCGCCTAGACCTTGGTACGGATAGCTGAAGGTGTTCGGATCAAAGCCCATCAAATGTAGGATGGTGGCTTGGAGATCGTGGACCTCGACGGGGTTTTCCGCCACGGCATAGCCCAGTTCATCGGTGGCCCCATAAGCCATGCCGCCTTTGATTCCCGCACCGGCCATCCAAATGCTCATGCAGTGTGGGTGATGATCCCTGCCCAAAAATTTCGAACCTCCCCGCGCTTCGTTCATGGATGTTCTGCCAAACTCGCCGCCCCAAACAACCAACACATCCTCGAGCATTCCGCGCCGCTCCAGATCCGCCAAAAGGGCCGCGATGGGCCGATCGACTTCCTTGCACTTTTTTGGTAGAGCATTGACGATGTCATCACCGGGCCCGGTACCATGGGTGTCCCAGCCCCAGTCGAACAGTTGGACATAGCGAACGCCCTGTTCCACCATTCGCCTTGCCAGGAGACAGTTATTGGCAAAGCTGGCCTGCCCCGGCTGGGCGCCATACATGTCGATGGTTTGCTTGGTCTCCCGGTTGATGTCCATCACCTCGGGGACCGAGGTCTGCATGCGAAAGGCAAGCTCATATTGTTCAATTCGAGTCCGGGTTTCCGGGTCGCCAAACTTTTTGGCTTCGATTTCATTAAGAGTCCTTAGGGTGTCAAGGCTTTGTCGTCTGGCGGTTCGATCAATACCGGCCGGATCGGCCACATAAAAGATCGGATCCATGCCAGACCGACATTGGACACCTTGGTATACCGAGGGCAAAAAACCGCTGCCCCAAACGCTTTTGCCGGCGGTGGGGTCCGTCCCCCCTGAAACCAGCACAATGAACCCGGGCAGGTTAGCGTTGGGGGAACCCAACCCATAGGTCGCCCAAGCTCCCATGGCGGGAAAGCCCGGTCGGTTTTCACCCGTGTGGACATAAAGTTCCGCCGGGGCATGGTTGAACTCTTTGGTTCGCATCGACCGAATGATAGTGGCGTGGTGGGCGACTTGGTGAAAGTGAGGCAACAGGCTGGAAATCATGGCGCCCGAGGGGCCTCGTTTGGCGAACTCAAACGGGGTCCCCAAAAGAACAGGATGCCCCTTGATAAAGGCAAATCGCTTCCCTTTGAGCAGCTCATCCGGACAAGGTTTGAGGTTGAATTCAATCAACTTGGGTTTGTAATCAAAAAGTTCCTGCTGGGGGGGCGAACCCGACATATGAAGGTAGATCACCGCCTTGGCTTTGCCCGGTTTCCGGGAAGGACGGGCATCAAGGGGCCGAATCAATTCGGTGTTGGCTCGGGTGGAACTTGCCCCAAGCAAGGACATGGCTCCAAGCGCCAGGGGCGATTCCCGCAGGAAATGCCGTCTGGTCCGTAGCTTCACCTGTTCGGTTTGAAGGCTCAAAGGGCTGGATGAAAATAAGTTCATGGGATCCTCAGTTTCGTGTTAATACGGTATCGAGGTTGAGCAGGATATTGGCAACAAGGCCAAAGGCGGCCCTTTCCGATGGATCCGCTCCGCTGTTAGGTGCAAGGCCCACAAGGAACTTTTTCGTCTCCCCAGGCGAGGCCTTAAACCGGGCCTTTTCTAATAGATAAAGGCTTTCAAGCGCGGCAAATTCCTCCGCGGAAGCGTCCCTTGCCGTACAAGCAAACCAACCAAACCTCAAACGGGAAGCGTGGTCACCGCCCGAACCAATCATTCGATCCGCCAGGCCATGGGCCGCGGCCACAAAGTTAGGATCATTGAGGGTGACAAACGCTTGAAGGGGGGTGTTACTGGCGACGCGCCGGATCGTACAAGATTCACGGCTTGGGGCATCAAAGGCCTGCATGGATGGGTGGGGCACGGTCCTACGCCAAATGGTATAAAGCCCACGGCGGCGACTTTCTTCGCCAAGACTTGTCGGATAGGTTCGCTCGCCGTTAAAGGCGGCTTGCCATAGCCCGCCTGGTTGCGGTGGATAAACCGAAGGCCCAAGCATTTTGGGGCTTAAAAGACCCGCAATGGCCAATGCCTGATCCCGAATGGCCTCGGCTTCCAAACGATACCGAGGAGCCCTTGCCAAAAGCAAATTGTTAGGATCATTTCGCAGGTGTTCCGGGGTGGTGGCAGAGGATTGCGCATAGGCCTCGCTGGAAAGGATCAGGCGTAAAAGGGCCTTGTTGTCCCACCCCTTTTCGCGAAATTCCACCGCCAACCAATCGAGCAGTTCCTGATTTGAAGCGGCTTGGCCCATGGTGCCAAAGTCCTCTTCGGTTTCCACCAGTCCTCGCCCGAAAATAAGGGCCCAAGTGCGATTGACCGCCACCCTTGATGTGAGCGGGTTTTCGGGGGAAACAAACCACTGGGCAAAATCGAGCCGGTTTACCGACTTGTTTTCAAGCCCTTTGGCAAACGCCAAGGGCAACTTTGGTCCAACCTCTTCCCCGGGTTGCAAAAAGTTTCCTTTGATGAGGACTTTGGTCTTTCGCTGTTTATCCTTGGCCAATTCCCGCAAGATCGGAGTTGTGACGATCTCTTTGTTCAAGGCGTCCTTTGATTTGTTCAACACCTCGGTTTCCTTGGCAAAACCCTTGGATTCGGGCTTGGTTTCCCACCAAAGGTCCAACAGTTTTTGGGGAGAAAGATTTGGGTTTTCCCGTGCTGCCTTGACCACCATTGGGTCTATAGCCGGGGCGGGATTGGGCTGAGTGGTGGCAAGGATTTTGAATCGGCCAAGGATATGTTGATCGCCATAATCGCAATCAAAACTAAGGCGAACAGGTCCGGAACCTTGGGCCAGAGGTTGGTTGAATTGCACGGCAAGGGTTTGGTTCCCGCCAACATTTCCCCCAATCGCCCAGCCGAGCTTTGGGTTGTTATCCAAGGCCGCCTTGGCAACAAACCCCATACCCTGTTCCGCGGTTGCCGTGGCAGAGTTAAGTGCCAAAACCGATCCCTCAATGGTATCAAATACCATTGGCTTTACGGTCGGCTTGGCTATCGGTTTTTGCCAAAGCACTTTGTTCTTGGCGTCGCGAAGTTCCAAAACGGCCCCGGCAAGGCGAGTATAGGTGCCGCCATCCGTCCGATTGTGGACAACCACTTTTTCCACAGGAAACTCGCCACCCAAATCCACTTGCCACCATGGATCCGAGTCTTGTTCCGCAGTGTGGGTCACAGACCCTTTTTCGTGATCGCCATTGGGGTTACCGTCGATGGCAAGATTCGCGGGGCCGTTAAAACCGGTGGTCGATTGGCTGGCTTTTCCTTTGAGGGCCAGATTGGTTTTGCCC
Source organism: Gemmataceae bacterium (assembly GCA_009691815.1). GTDB lineage: Bacteria > Planctomycetota > Planctomycetia > Gemmatales > Gemmataceae > SYLG01. The sequence continues at coordinate 8,202 of SIAL01000090.1, forward strand.
GAGAAAACCTCGACTTCCGCCAGATGAAGATACTGACCCTTGGCATGACGCAAACGAACGAACCGAGCTACGGGTGGTTTTGGCTGTTTGGCTGAGATCTCAAGGTGGCTAAGAACAAAATTGCCCTGGGCCGCTAATCCGGAGCCCTTGTTTTTCGCATCAACCTCCGCCAAAGCTTCGATCCGTAATCCCGTTGTTCCATTGGGGAGGCCTTCGAGATTTACCTCAAACTTTGAGGTTTTGGGAATCGGGCCAATCGCCTTCAGGGAACCATCGGTTTGGTTTTCCAATGTGAGGCCGCCGGTGGCTTTGGCGGACGAAACCTTGGGGGTTGTCCAAAAGGCGGGGGCTTTCTCCACTTCCAAAAGCCAACGGGTAAAATCGGGCGTCGGTTTGGGAGCAATTTTACCCTTGGCACCAATGGCCGCAAGTTTAGCATCCAAATCGGCAAGGCGTTTTACCTGTTCGTCGGTCGGGGTGGGAATGCGGGGCAGATCGTCATCATTGTCGGCATCCTCGGTCTGATTGAAGATCGCGAATATTTGATAATATTCCCGCTGGGTCAATGGATCAAACTTGTGGCTGTGACATTTGGCACAACCCGCGGTGAGTCCCATCCACACCTGCATCGTGGTGTCCACCCGATCCTTTACGGCGGCGATCCGAAACTCTTCGTTGTCGGTGCCTCCTTCGGTATTGGTCATGGTGTTACGATGAAAAGCGGTGGCAAGGATTTGTTCGGTTGTTGCCCCCGGCAGCAAATCCCCGGCGATCTGTTCAATGGTAAAGCGATCAAACGGAAGGTTTCGATTATAGGCATTAATAACCCAATCCCGGTAGCGCCAGATATAGAGCCTCAAGGGGTCCGATCCAAAGCCTTTGCTGTCGGCATAGCGGGCCAAATCAAGCCACGGCCTCGCCATCCTTTCTCCATACGAGGGAGAGGCAAGGAAGGTGTCCACCATTTTGATAAACGCGTCAGGTCTGGTGTCCGCCAAAAAGGCGCGAACCTGTTCCGGCTTGGGAGGCAGCCCCGTGAGATCAAGGGCCACTCGCCTTATTAGCGTGGATTTAGCGGCTCTTGGACTCGGTTTTAGTCCGGCTTTGACCATGGGACCGAACAGGAACCTGTCTATTGGATTTTTGGCATAAAGCGGATCGCTTACCTCGGGAAAAGGGGGGCGCTTTGGCACTTGAAAAGCCCAGTGGGTCTTTTTTTGCGCGGGTTGAAAATCCGAGGGCCATGGACCGCCTACCCCGATCCAGTCTCGAATCAACTTGATCTCACCTTCGGGTAGGGGCGGGCCTTTGGGAGGCATTTGCTTCCCCTTCGCTCCCGTTATCCGCAAAAAAACGGCACTTTCACCCGGTTTTCCCGAAATGATTCCTTTTTCCCTCGAGTCGCCCCCTTCGAAAAGGGATTTAGGTCCATCGACTCGAAACCCCCCTTTTTGCTGGGTAAGACCATGACACTCGGCACAACGGGTTTGCAATAACTGGATGGCTTGACGATGAGTCCCCGTGGACTCGTCGGAACGCCCTTCCTTCAACAACAAAAAAGGGCCAAACAGGGTCAAAACCAATAACGAATAATTCTTCATGGGATCGACCTGGTAGGAGGGAAAGTAGTTCAGGATGGCCAAGGCCCACCCGCCAGAAAACGGCCCATCCTTTCAAGGACCACCGTTCCCTATTGCATTCTATCTATCATGGCGAAAAAAAGAGGGACAAAGCCCATTCTCCTTTTTCCCCTCGGAAGGCGATTCAAGAGTCGCTTTCAATCTCGGTTATCCAACAACCTTTGCCTTGATGAATCGCAAAAGGTGCCTTTTCTATAGGGGAGATCCGAGGCCGTTTTGGCCCGGCTTAATTGCCGATTCGGGTCATGTGGAATTCGCCGCCGTCTTTGCCCGATTGAAAGCTGGCGTGAAACTGTCCATTTTTCACCGTGGCACTTGTGGTAAAGGTTCCAAATAGGGGGAGCTTTTGGCTTCCCGAAAGATGCGTTCCCATTTCATCGGTGCCGACAACGGTGAGTTGGCTTCGGTAAAGAAATGGAACAACCTTCAAAAATCGACCTCGAAAATGCACCACCACTTTATCCCCCCCGCCGACATCAATGCGGGCGTTTAGGGGTCCGGTATGCCCATTGGCAGAACTCGTCCAATTCCCTTTCCAGCTTCCCGCCAAGACCTCGGGCTCTGCGGCGAAACCCAAAGTCGCGAAACCAAAAAGGCCGATCAAAGCAAAAATTCGAAACATTACAAACTACTCCCTTTTCAAATGAATGGATCCAACATCACCTAGGCCAACAACTCTTTGACTACCCTTTGCGGTTCCACCCCGGTGAGCCTTTGGTCCAATCCTTG
>SIAL01000091.1 GCA_009691815.1 Gemmataceae bacterium
GAAGGCATCCTCCATCGAATCTTGAGTGGGACTTATGGTCGTGTTTTCGGCCACCTTTATGGGCATCGCCAATGTCAAGGACAACAACATTGTTCAAAAGATGCAGCAAAAACAGGTGGAACACAACGACAATTGGGGCTGGTTCCAAGCCCGAAACATCCGGGCCTCCGTTTTTGAAACGACGGCGGACGAATTGTCCTTGACTTGGCCGGGTGAGACCGCGGAAAACCAGAAAAAGCGTCAAGACCTCTCCGCTAAATACGCGGGTATGGCCAAATCCCAAGAAATGAAAATGAATGTTCAAAAGGAGGCGGCGGAGACAGCCTTAAAGGACTATGACGCTCTCAATGCGGAAGATGACAAGTTTGATATGTGCGACACCCTTCTTGCCCTAAGCCTGGCCCTCATGGGGATTACCGCTTTGACCAAAAAATGGGCTTTGTTCTTTGTGGCCCTAATCCCCATGAGCCTTGGGACCTACATCGGCATCGCCGGATTTGTCGGGTTCCACGCCAACCTCCCCTTCCTCGATTTTCTCCTCCAAATCCTTTCCTGAGGCTAGGCTTTGTACCGGAACCGAACCGGGTTCTTCATCGTCGGCAAAATCATGGAAAAGGCCCTTGGCAAAGGTGGCAATGCGCCTTTCGAAAAGCCGACGATAACCTTCCGGGGCCCGTACTTGGGCCTCTTGGGCGACCCGCATAGCCTCAACAAGGTCGCCTGTGGCGGCGATGGCCACTGCGAAGGTATCAAGGATACCAAAGTCCCTCCCCTGGGTCAGGTCAACCGCTTTTTGGGCAAGCTCTCGAGCAAGGGTTGGATTCCGAAGTTCAATCCTCGGACAAATGGCCAAGGTCCATCCCTGATTATTCAAAATCCGGGGCATATTCGGATCCAAACTCAAAGCATGGCTACCGTCGGCAATGGCGTCTTCATGCAGGCTCAGCCGATTGAGGATTTGGGCTCTTTTTAACAGACCCTGGATGTCGTCGGGCAGTTTTTTCAGATAGCGGTCCAGATCAAAAAGGGCCAAAGGGTAATTGCCACTCATTCCGGCAAGGTCCGCTCGGGCCATCCGGGCTTCGGCCATTTCCGGCGAGTGTTCAACCACCACGGAGACTTCGTGCAAAGCCTCCCCAATGCGTCCTAAAAGGGCGAGGTTTGAGGCAAGCGAAAGTCGGGCGTGGGAATTGTCCTCAAAGGTGTCGACATATTTTTTCCAGGAATCCACCGCCGCTTGGTATTGGCCGCCGGATTGTCGGGCCATGGCCAGATTATGCAGAAAGCCCGGTTGATTGGGGGCCAATTGATGGGCCAGTTCAAAATCGGCAATGGCTCCCGGAAAATCCCCGGAGGTGGCCAGTGCCGCGCCCCGCACCGCGAGAAATCCGGGGTTTTCAGGCTCCTGGCCAAGGGCCCGGTCAATATCCTCCAAGGCCTTTGCCTTTTCTCCGCTTTCGGATCGGGATTGGCTCCGGGCGACCAAGGCCAAGGCAAAGTCGGGATGCTCCATTAGGATGCTGTTATAAAGGGCAAGGGCCCCCGCCTTGTCATCCTTTAAGGTTTTTAGCCGGGACATTCCCATTTGCAAATGAGGATCGCCGGGATTTCTGATCATCCCTGTTTCGAATTGGACAAGGGCCTCCTCGGTAAGCCCCTGATCGGTCAAAGCGTTGGCCAGGTTCGATCGGCAAGCCGCATCGTCCGGATCGGTCTCCACCAAATGGGCGAAATCTTCGGCGGCACCCTTGGAATCCCCCGATTGGGCGCGAATCAAACCCCGGTGAAACCGACTTTTCCCCATGGTAGGATCAAGTTCAAGTGCCATGTCGAGATGGATCAAACCCTCGGTGGGGTTTCCAAGGGCAAAAAGAGAGGCCCCGTAAACATGATGCGCGATGGCCGATTCGGGCGCTTCGTTCAATATCGGGAATACCCCTTCGATAGCCTCTTGGTGGCGATTAAGCCGCAGCAAGATTTCGCCAAAAAGGATGCGCAAAGGTTTGGACGCGGGAAAATCCTTAAGCGCCTGGCCAAGGGATTCCAACGCCTCCTCATCCCGACCCATCTTGTGCAGGGCATAGGCCTCGTTTAGCCTAAGGTCGGCCCGAGGCAGCGGGGTCAAGGCCAAGGCCCGTTGAATATCAACCAATGCCTCTTCGTTTTGTCCCAAATGAAGCAGTTCTTGGGACCGCTCGATAAGGACCATTTGCGAATGAGGCTCGAATTTTAAGGCGGCTTCAAAGCACTCCATTCCTTTGGCCGTCTCCCCCTGGGAAAGGAAAGCGCGGGCTTGCCCACACCTTGCCCGAATGTTAGACGGGTCCGTCTTGATGGCCATGGCAAAATGGGCCAATGCCTCGGGTGCCTGACCAAGGGTTAGGTGAGTATCCCCGATCTCGCATTGAATTCCTGGGTGGGCCGGGACAAGGGCATGCGCCTTTTTATACGCCAAAAGGGCGTCCTGATGCCGACCTAGCTTTCCAAGGCAAACGGCCAAATGCGCCTGGATTTCGTGCCGCTCCGGCTCCAATCGGGCACCCTCGGCGAGTTCTTCCACCGCTTTGTCCATGTCCATTCGCAGCATATGGGTGAGCCCGGAACCCACATGGGCCGAGGCGAGGTCCGGTTGCAAACCAAGGGCCTTCTGAAACTCCATAAGCGCGCCTTCTGTGTCGTCCAACCGAACAAGGGTTCGGCCAAATCGGACTCGGGCTTCGGCATTCTCGGGTTGGAGGTTAACAAGCTCCTCGGCTCTGCGTTTCATCCCCCGTCGGATTCCCTCATCCAGCGAGGATGTCCCGCCAAGAGGGCCAAGTTTGCGTACCAAATCCATCACGGCTTCCACCATCATGGGTCGCCGCCCTTGAATCCATTGAGTGCATTTGTCCAATATCTCGCGCCAGGCCGGGTCGATTTCTTCCTTTCGCGAGGTCAAGGGATAGGGTGAACCGGTAAGCGCATACCAACCGAGCAAGCCAAACGAGTAAATGTCCATGGGTGGACCAAACCACGAGGTGCCCTTGGGTCGCCCCGAAGCCTCGGGAGCCAAAAAGGGAATGCGTCTGGCCGCCGAGCGACCCAACCGGGTGGAAGCCTGGGATTCTTGATTGGCCATGAGGGCGTGAATAAGCGTTCGTTTTGGGGATTCTCCCGAGTCAATCAGAATGGCGGCAAGGTCCGGCTCGTTGGTCGTAAGGATGACATGGCTGGGGCAAATCGCACGATGGATCATGCCCCGAATGTGGAGGTCCCGCAAAGCGGATAGAACGGTCCATGCGATAGGAAACCACTCTTCCCCGGAAAGCGGGCCGCCTCGCCTGACGCGCTGATAAAGGCTTTCTCCGCTGACAAACGGCCTAAGCCAAAAAGCCCCCGCCCCGGCGCAAAAGAGAGCGTTCCCTTCGGGTTCCGGAAGCTCAATGGCGGGGTGTTCCACCTCTCTTAACATGTTCCGTTCTCGGGTCCTTTGTGCTTCCAGAGTATCAAGCGAAGAATCGAAGGCGGCCTTGAGTACAAGGGCACGGCCGCTGGTTTTCTCCCGACAAAGCCACGACGAACCGGAGAACCCCGACCCCAAAAGGGAGATAAAGTCATACCCCGAAAAGGCCTCCCCTCCCAAGGTTCGTAGGACTTCAAGGGCAATATCTTCCTTGCCCTGATCAAGGGCCACCCCCAGCATTTCCAACCTGAGCTGGGTCGCATCCTCGGAAGGCGCCTCGGCGGGCGGAGCATCCTCTCCAACCGCTTGGCTGGGTTCAAGGTCCGTTGGCAGTTCGGTGGACAAGGTGTGGAGGTCTGAAAGGGCACCGTCGAGGTCGCCACAAACCGCCCGCATCCGGGCCATGGCATGATAAAGGGCGGGGAGTTTCCGCCGCTGCTCGCTGGGAAGTTCTTCAAACTGCTTCAGGAGTTCCCGGGCGGGCTCGCGGTCCCCATCGCGGCGAAGGGTATACGGATCTTGCGGCCTAAGGCGGTGGGGTTCAAGACCATGGCGGCGGTCAAATCGGTCCATGGCTTCGTAAAGGTGGGCATGCGCCTGACCCGGTCCGTGTCGTTCTCGAATCCTGTCCAATAACAAAGCGGTCGTCTCCGGGGCAAACCCTTAGGTTTTGGCCAAAGGGGCATAAAGCTAGGGCCATCACAAATGCGAGGGCACCTCATAGATTTTAGGAGACCACACTTCTTTGGAGCCCCAATTTGCGGAGTTTCCCATGTGCCTTACCCTCATTCGACCAGTTGGCTCCCTGTTTGGCCCCGTTTTTAGCGTTTTCTTGGGCCTTGTTTTGGTCCAAAGCGGGTCCGGCCAAGGTGCCGAAAAAAATCCGCCCACCCCGGATTCTCCTTTCGTTTTAAGGTGGCATGGGCAGTCTTTTTTTGAACTGACCACCCCCAAGGGGGTCCGGGTTGTTTTCGATCCTCACGCTATAGAGGCCTATGGCCGCAAATCCATCGAGGCCGATTTGGTCCTTTTAAGCCACCTGCACACCGATCACACCCGCCTTGAGCCGATCACCAACAAGGACAAGGCCAAGGTTTTGAATGGTTTGAAGCCGTCCATGCAGCAGGGTCGTGGGCCAGAGTTCAACCCGGTCGATGAGGCGTTTAAGGAGATAAACATCAAGACTGTTTCGCTCTACCACGATTCCATGGAAGGGTTACATCGGGGGCGTAACGCCGCGTGGGTCCTTACTGTGGAGGGGCTGAAAATTGTCCATTTGGGCGATCTTGGCCACAAACTGACCCGCGATCAACTACGCCAGATTGGCCCGGTGGATGTTTTGATGATTCCGGTGGGGGGTGTCTACACCATTAATGGCGCGGATGCCAAGGAAATTGTCGACCAATTAAAACCCAAAAGGCTCATTTTTCCCATGCACCACGCGACTAGGGTCTATGAGGACCTCCTTGGCCCGGAGGAGTTCCTCGAGGATTTGCCCAAGGAGCGGCTCAAAAAATTGTTGGTGAATAAGTACGAGTTCCGCGCATCCGACCCGATTCCCAAGGCCCCCTTGGTGGTCATGCCCAATTTTGAATGAGAGGTGCCCGGGTGTGCGTACCGCCTAGGAGGGTCCAACGGAGCAGGGACAACCCGTGTGCCGTTCTGGGTTTTGGGCAGACGCATTTTCCCTATTGCATCATTTGTCCATCGCTGACGCGTCCGGCTCGTTAAAACCAAAACGCAAACCGGTCCTCGGCAACCTTTCAAACCACGGAGCCTCGCTTTTGGATGGAGTCCAAAACCAGCCAACACTTGGCATCAAAGGGGTGTTCAGGATTTTCAAGCAAACGGCAAACCGCCTCAAAATCCAATTCCATCGGGACAATGGCTTCGGACGCTTCCGGACAGGCCCCACCCGGCAAATGTCGAGCTAGAACAAACGCCTGAATGAAGGTCTCATCCGTAAGCCCGCAACTCGAATAGAGCGGAGGGGACAATCGCAACACCGTAACCACCTCTAGGCCCGCCTCCTCATGGAGTTCTCGCCGGATGGTGGTTTCCGCAGTTTCACCCGGTTCGATAAGCCCCGCAGGGAGCCCATAGGACCAAGTTCCCACTGGGATGCGAAATTCCTTGAGGATTAGGATCTTATCCGGTTTCCCCTCCTCCCGAAGGATCGGAACGATCACCACGGCGTCGGCGGGTACAGGCCACGACTTGGGAACTTTACGGCGCGAGGCAAAGATCCAATCTCCCCGCATTTTGTCCCGCGTCCACCCCACCCGAAAGAGATTGAGCCACGGGTGGTAGGTGAGCGGTTCCGGTTTTGACAAATTCATAGGAGAGGGCGGATTCATAAGTTTTCCAAAGAATAGCGGAATTACTTGGCCCAAAAACGGGTCGTTTTGATAATGATTCTATTCCTTGAGTTGTTCAAAACAAACGACAAAGACTAAAACCATGAATCGATTTTTCTCCCTTTTATGGATTCTTGCCCTAACCCAAATCGTTGTACCCCAAGGCATCCACGCCCAAGAACCCAAACCTTTGATCTTTGAGCTCAATAAAAAGCTTGGCAAAGGGATCAACTTGGGCAATGCCTTGGGGGCACCCAACGAGGGAGCATGGGGTTGACCCTTAAAGAGGGGCATTTTGCCGAAATCAAAAAAGCGGGTTTTGATTCGGTGCGGTTGCCCATTAAATGGTCGGCTCATGCCGCCAAATCGGCTCCCTACCTTATCGAGGAGACCTTTGCCAAACGGGTCGATTGGGCTATCGAACAGGCCCTAAAAAACGGCTTAAACATTGTCGTCAATGTGCATCATTACGACGAGATGGACAAAAGACTTGACCTGGAATTGCCCCGGCTGTTGGCTATCTGGTCGCAAATGGGAAAACGGATCCAGAATCGGCCCGATTCGGTCTATTTGGAAATGCTCAATGAGCCTCACGACAAGCTGGTCGATGGCAAATGGAACGGGGTATTGGCCAAGGTTTTGACCGAGATTCGCCAAACCAACCCGACCCGGCCTGGTATTATTGGCCCTCCTTTTTGGAAAGGGATTTGGGCAAACTGAAACTGCCCAAGGATGACAACCTAATCGTGACCGTCCATTTTTATGATCCATTTGAATTACCCATCAAGGGGCCAGTTGGGTACCCAACTCGGATCGTTGGAAAGTAAAAACCTAGCAGGGAACAAAAGAGGAAAAGGCAGCCTTGACCGCATCTCTGGAAAAAGCCCGCGCTTGGGGCGAAAAGGAGAAACGGCCCATCTATCTTGGGGAATTTGGCGCCTATTCCGGGGGAGATTTGAAATCACGGACCCTGTGGGCGCAATTCGTTTCCCATGAAGCCAACCGATTGGGGTTCAGTTGGGCCTAATGGGAGTTTTGTTCCGGGTTTGGGGCCTATGACTACAAAAACGATCGCTGGTATCCGGAACTTCGAGATGCGCTTTTGAAATAATCAAAAGGGAGATCAGAAGATAAAATCAACCGACAACGGCTGACCGCCTAGATTTCTGTCCCGGGAGGGACGGTGGTATTGGCCGGGATGATCACAAAACCCTCCCTGATAAAGTAGGATGGCCCATCGTGGTGTTGAACCTTGGCTTTGTTGAGGATCTTGGTTCCGGCGCCAATGCGACAATTCTTGTCGAGTATGGCGTTCTCTATGAGGCAATCGTTGCCAATACCCAAAAGTAGGTGGGATGGATTAACCGCTTTGTTGTTGGCCGATTCCTCATAGTTTGCCCCTAAGAAAACCGTGTTTCGAATGGTGGTGTTGTCTCCCACCACGGCCCGAACGCCCAATAGGACCCGATCCAAAATCACATTTTTTCCGATAACACAGCCGTCGCTTATCATGGATTGGTTGACCGAAGCGGAAAGCATGCGGAAAGCGGGCAGGTTGCGCATTCTGGTAAAAATGACACCGTCTGGGCTATGAAAATTAAACGGGGGATTATCGCTGGCTAGGGACAATTGCACATCGTGGTAGCTGGCAATGGTGCCCAAATCGTCCCAAAAGCCGTCAAACCGAAAAGCACAGGCCCGCCCTGCCGCAACGACTCCGGGCAGGATTTCGTTAACAAGGTCGGTGGCCCAAGGCTGATCCCCAAGAAGGGAGAAAAGAGCCTTTCGTGTAAAGACATAAATTCCCATGCTGACTAGGTGGGGTTTTTCCTGGGAAAGCCCTGGATTTCCCAAGGTGGCAAGGGTGGCGGCATCCGGCTTTTCGACAAACCGACGAATGGGGGCGGATCCGCCGGGCAGAATCGGGTGATTGGTGATGATGTTTCCCATGCGGGTTGCATGGCTGTCGTCTTCGGGAGTACACGCCAAGGTAATGGCGGCCCCTGCCGCCCGGTGGGCCCGAATGAGGGGGCCAAAATCCATGCGATAGAGTTGGTCCGCCGAAAGAACGATTATGTCGGTGAAAGCCTCCCGTTCGATGTAGCGGAGGTTGTTTCGGAGGGCATCCGCCGTGCCCTTGTACCAGTCGCTTGCCTCATTGGTTTGCTGGGCGGCCAAGGCTTCGATGAAGCCTCCGTGAAACGGGTCGGTCTTGTAGGTGTTGGCGATATGACGATGAAGCGATGCGCTTTGGTACTGGGTCAGGATGAAAATTCGCCAAACGCCGGAGTTGATGCAGTTACTGATGGGGATATCAATGAGGCGGTATTTGCCGGCCAAAGGCACCGAGGGAATGCTTCGGCGGCGTGTTAAGGGAAATAGCCCGGCCCCGGTCCCTCCACCCAAAATAACCGCAAGAACCTGATTCATGGAACGAACCCGTGGAATTGGGGAAGAAGGGGCCCCTTGGGACCTATCCTATGTTCCATGCTTGGGAAAAGCGGGACAAAAGCGTTGAAATGTTCTTGGCAAAGGGTTTTGACCCAACCTTGAGGAAAAACAATCTAAGTGGGCAGGTTATTCGTAAGGATTATGCCGGTTTTATCCGATATGAGGATTGAGTATACCGCCTTTGGCACCATTTTGGGGCACAATTGCATTCCCAAATGGGGCTTCGGCGTGGCCCTTTGCAGATGAGGTGTTCCATGTTTTTCCGTCGTCGCCAGAAACCCACCGCCCTTCGACTTGGTTTGGAAGCTCTTGAGAATCGTACGGTACCCGCTGGTGCCAGTTTTCTGGGTGGTGTTTCCATTGCCGTGGGCGATGTCAACAACGACGGGTTTACCGATACCGTGGTGGGAAGTGGGGCGGCGGTGGGGGTCGCGGCCCATGTGCGGGTGATAAGTGGCGCCAACGGTCAGCAGTTAATGAGCTTCAACCCGTTTGGCAACAAGTTTACGGGTGGGGCGCAGGTGGCCCTTGGGGACATCAATAACGACGGTTACCAAGACATTGTTGTGGGGGCAGGACCGGGGGCGGCGGCTCAAGTAAACATATTCAGCGGCAAAAATGGGAGCCTGATCAAGGGGTTTGTCGCGATCAACAATACCCTGTTAACCGGGGTCAATGTGGCCACGGGCGATTTCAACGGCGACGGCCAAACCGATATTGTGGTTGCGGCCCGGGCCGGGGCCAAGCCTTGGGTTCAGGTGGTGGATGGAAGTTCGTTTGGCACCATCACGACCTTCTTTGCGTTTGACCAGAGCTTTCGAGGCGGGGTGAGCGTGGCCATGGGAGACATGGTAGGTGATCCCGCAGAAGAGGTCATTTGCGGTGCGGGTGCAGGCGCCCTTCCCCAAGTAAGCATGTTCAACAAAACTTCAACCACTCCTGTTGCCACCCGGCTGGCTTTCGCTTCCGGATTTCGTGGCGGAGTCAATGTTTCGACCATCCATTACACCGATGGGGCCTATGCCGACCTAGCCGTCGCCTCGGGTCCGGGCGCCCCAGGCCAGGCCGTGGTGTTTAATGGTTTTTCAGGCACCGCCTCCGCCGCCTATGGCGGAACCCTTGGCAGCCCCACCACCGGTTTCAATCTTGCCGCGGGCCAATTTCAAGGCGCTTCGAGTTTCGGCAAATCGGGTAACCTGACCTTGGTCCAAACCAATCAACAATTGGTGTTAACCAGCATGGCCGGTGGGGCGGATCAACTGAGGATCTACAACCCCAAAAACCAAACCGTGGTAAGCGCGTTCGCGCCATTTAGCGGCAATTTGCCCAACGCCCTTGGTGATCAAAACCTTCTGAATTCGACCTTTAACACAGGGCCAACGATCGCGAGTCCCATAACCAACAAAACCCTCTTTGGTGGCGGCTCCCCCAGTATTGTGAACCTTGCGACCTCCTTTGTGGACAGGCCCACCACCAACAGTTTGGTACAGCTTCAGACGACGGGTGGAAACATCAATATGGAGTTGCTCGACCCGTATACTCCGGCAACCGCTACCAACCTCATAAGCTATGTCAACAGCGGGGCCTACAACAACAGCATCCAACATCGGCTTGCCCTTTCCGATGGGAAAAAGTTTGTCCTGCAAGGGGGTGGCTTCACCTTTACCAACACTACGGGAACCAACGGCGCCATTACCGCTATTGCCACCACCCCTCCGGTGGTCAACGAACCCGGCATCACCAATACCTATGGCACCATCGCCATGGCCAAGCAGGGTGGTGATCCCAACTCCGCCACCAGCCAGTTCTTCTTTAATCTGGGCAACAACACCGCCAACCTCGACAACCAAAACGGTGGATTCACCGTATTCTCCACAATCACCGGTTCGGGTATGGATGTGGTTCAAGACTACTCGGCGTTTCCAGTCGTCAACCAATCCGCGACCAATCCGGCCCTTAATGAAATCCCCTTGGCGGGCAATACCGGGGCCGCCTTCCCAACCAACGCCAAGCAAGAAAACTTCTCGTTTGTCAAAAACGCCGTCCTCTTGCAACAGGGTGTACCCCTTGCCTTTACGATTCTTGGCAATTCCAATCCGGGAGTCGTTACCGCCACCATTACCAACGGCAAGCTTACGCTTACGCCGACATCCGGGGCGACTGGCATTTCGACCATTACCATTCAAGCCACCAACAAAAATGGCAAAACCGTTTTGCAATCCTTCACGGTTAGTGTGGCCCCGGG
>SIAL01000092.1 GCA_009691815.1 Gemmataceae bacterium
TTGGTTTGGCCCGGGGCTAGGTTAAAAGAATAAAACAACGATTTATGCGACCAAGAACGCCAAGTAAGGCGCCCCAAAGCAAACACTTTTGGCCTTGGTAGTTTGCCATTCGCTGAGGGGTTCTGTTTGTAAAGCACTGAACGCAAACGATGGGATTTTCACGCGTCCGGGGTGTTAAGTTTTTCAAGAATCATGGGGTTGCCACCCCACGCTCGCCTAGATTCCTGTTTGGTCGTCGCTGATGCGGCCAGCTCGTAAAGAAAACGAAATCAATGGAATTCTCACGCGTCCGGGGCGTTAAGTTTTCCAAGAATCATGGGGTTGCCACCCCACGCTCGCCCTGTTGCTAGTTTGTCCGTCGCTGATGAGGCCGGCTCGTAAAGAAAACGAAATCGATGGAATTCTCACGCGTCCGGGGTGTTAAGTTTTCCAAGAATCATGGGGTTGCCACCCCACACTCGCCTAGATTCCGTCTGTCGCTGATGCGTTAGAAATCGCCGATCTCTTCGACCTTAACCCCTAGCCTTTTCGCTAGCAGCCCAAGTGTTTTTGGGCGTATTTGGGTCACATGGCCCAGCTCGATCCGGGCAATGGTTTTCGAAGAGATGTTTGGGGAAAAATCGTCCCGTTTTAATCCTTTTTGTTTGCGTAATCGCCGTAGCGAAGCACCAAAGGACCGCTCATTCCGTTCACGAAGTTTGCCAATCCTTCGGCGGTATTCCGGGTCGAATTCATAAAGTATCGCGCTAACGGCGGCTTCATATTTTCCCAATTGAACCGACTGCCCACCATCAGTGATTAACAGTTTTGAAAAATCGGGAACCGTTCCATCACCGGATTTTTCAAAGCTTGTCATAGAAACGGTGATGGTTTGGAAATTGCCCCTCCAGAATGTGACGGTTTTGCTGTCGTGATCCACCGTACCACCAATAAACAGGTCTGCTTTATTTATGGCGCAAAGGGCGTCGGTAATTTCGGTAATGGGTAAAAAACCAGCCCTTGCCAAATAGGCAAACCGGGTGAAGCAATTTGCCACGGTTGGTAGGGATTGGGGCAACATTGAATGGAGGAAAACCGCATCCCCCAACGAGGGTGAGGGCCAAGAGACTGACCTTAGCAAAGATAATGTGAGGTGTTTATCGTGACAAATCCAAAGGGAATGTTTTGTCGCAACCGCCATCGAGGTTTTCAGATCCTCCATAGAGGTGATCACCTTGGAAATGGCGGAGGGAAATTGTTTTCTTCCCATGGTTTGGTTCATCACCAAAAAAATATTCCGAGTGGGCCTGATTCTATTTTTCGCAATCATAAAAATCCCCTCCTTCCGGGGCTTCCGAATCAGTGACAGGATTATTCGGGTACTTTTTGTCCCATTCCTTGCATAGCATTTGCCATTGTGGCTTTCCCCTGATGTGGGAAAGTAGGGTTTCCGGAATGTCTCTAGGATCCGGCTCTTTATCAAGGAAAGTACCGGTTCGTAGGTTCATGCGCCAGCTCGTTGTCTTTCGAATGATGGTCACATGAGGCGGTTCGCAAGTTTCCTTTTCCCGGATTTTCACTTTCCATTGGGCGGACAGAAAGGGCTGGGGCAGGGAAAGTTCAAATGGCACAAGAACCTCCCAAATTTAGTATTTAGGCTTGCTATCAAACGGTTCATGGGACATTCTAAGTAAGGATATGTCCTTTTATTGACTTTGTCCATTTTGGACATTAGGAAAATGCGCAAGTGGCGTTTTGATGGGATGAAAGCGGAATAATGCGCCCCAAAGCAAACAATTTAGGCTCTGCTAGTTTGTTCAAGATGGCGTTCGGTTCGTAAAGAACAAACGCAAATCGCAGCTATCCCTATTCCAAGAATCATGGGGTTGCCACCCCACGCTCGTCTAGATTCCTGTTTGGTCGTCGCTGATGCAGCCAGGTTAAAGCACTTAAGCACAGTAATGCGCCCCAAAGCAAAGACCTAAGGGCCTGTTAGGGGGCCGTTTATGAAAATTCGATACTAAAAAAGTTCCTCAATCGGGCTGGGATCATCCAACACGGGGGTTGGCCTACCGGAGGGATCAAGCAGGCTTAGGTTAGGATCGATCCCCAACACTTTGTAAATGCTTGCGTGGATATTCGAGGGAGTAACAGGGCGAGTTTTGGGGGTTTGGCCCAACCGATCGGTCGAGCCAACAATCCGGCCCCCCTGAACACCACCACCACCCATAAAACAAAACATGGAATTGCCCCAGTGATCGCGTCCCGGAGTGCCCTTGCTGCCAGCGGGTCCACCGTTGCCACCGTCGTTGATTTTCGGAGTTCTGCTAAATTCCCCACAAAGAACCACCAAGGTGGTCTCCCAAAGGCCGCGCTCCTTGAGATCCTCTAAAAGAGCAGCCACGGCATCATCCACTTTGGGGAGGTAATTTTCCATTCCCGCCTTTAGGTCCCAGTGGTGATCCCAGCCCCCCAAATGCACAGTCACAAAGGTGGAACCGGCCTCAACCAATCGCCTTGCGAGAAGGGCCGATTGACCCCATGAATGGCGGCCATAATGGTCGCGAACCCTAGGATCCTCCCGTGAAATATCAAAGGCCAAACGGGATTGTCTCGAAAGAACAAAGTCTAGGGCTCCACGGTCGAATTTATCCATGGCGGTTAGGGTGCCAGAGGCGTCAATGGACCGATTGAGGCTATCAAAGGTCTTGGAAAGGCCTGAACGGTCTTCCAATCGGTTAAAATCCAAACCTTGAGCAAAATCCAAGTTTTGGACCTTAAAGGAAGCGTCGTTGGGATCCCCGCCTGGTTGAAACGGGTCGTGTTGCTTGCCAAGAAAATGTGCGCCAAAATAGCCGGGGTTTAGCCCAATACTAGAGGCGTGGGGCACCCCCACATGGCCCGGAACACTGCCCTTGCGGGAACCCAACTCACGATGGACGATACTGCCAATGGATGGAAATTTGGTGGCTGAATTGGCACCGCTCACCCCAAGGTTTTTTGAGGTAAGCATCCTATGGCCCCCGGCAAAGTGATCCCCCGTGTCGTGGTGGAGGCCTCTTACAAGGGAAAAAAGATGGGCGACCTTAGCTTGCCTTGGAAACAGCTCGGTTACTTGCATACCGGGAACGGTGGTGGAAATCGGGTTCCAGAAACCCCGGTATTCGGCGGGGGCCTCGGGTTTCAAATCGTACATATCTAGGTGGCCCGGTCCGCCATCGAGCCAAATGAGGATAACAGAAGTATCCGACCCGGTTTGGGTTTGTTCTTTGTTTTTGGCCCGGAGAAATCCGGATAGGCCGGTGGACGCCATTCCCGCCGCACCCAGAGTAAGAAAACTACGGCGCGTAAGACCGTCGCAGTAACCCTTGGTTTTACCCAGATCGATCTTAAACATCAAAAGACCTCCTAAGGGGGAGCGTACCCGCCGAGGATAGGGAATCAAGTTGACAGGGGATGTCAACCATTTATGATTCTACCCTATTGGGTTAAATCTGGAAAGAGGAAAGCAGTATTGAAACCTATCCAACCAGCCAACAGAGCTTATCCGCCTACCCGTTCGGGCAAAGCGGAATTGGGTTTGCTTTTGAAAAACCGCTTGATTTTTGTGGGATCACGCATCCAGACATTGAGTTTATCTTCGACATTGACGGCTTTGAAATCGGTTTGGCCTTTTTCAACGGCAAGCAAAAATTCGATGTATGTCAGGGACATTTCCTGTATGAATGTGTTCTTGGGATAGCGATTTCGAAAGAAGTCGAGCGATTCGGTGAGCCTTGCCGCCTGTGTTTTCCAAGAGTTTGCCTTGTCGAACTCGCTGTTGCCTTTGGTACTATAGCGTTCAGCAAATTTCTGAATGAAACGGCCAATCAGGACCAAAGTATATTCGGGAGAGTAGTCGGCGTCGTTTTTGTCAAGCGGGGCCATTCGGGCCATTCCGGCGGCGGCCTCGGCCATTTCATCCAGTCTGGCTTCGGGATTAAGACCGGGGTCGTTGATGCAGAGCGCCAGCACATAAACCGGGCTAAAATCCTCGGGAAGCAAAGGGGAACTGGCATTGGCCAACGCCCGGATGGCTTCTCGGCGAAGACCGCGAAAGCCTTCCATTTCGGCACTGTTTTTTGGCAGTTCAAAGACATAGGCCGGGGGAGCGGTGACCAATTGGGCGGCTGCTGTTAGGCAGATAGCCTCCTTTATTAGGTTTAAGCTTTTGGCTGGCTGGTTTTCTCGCAGAAGTTGATTGACCTTTAAGGTTTCCCTAACCGTGCGGAGAGCGTAATAGTGGGTTGCCTCATCAGGCGCTTTTGTCACAAAGGGGGCAACCTTATCCAACAGGAGGTCCCCTGTTTTAATAAGGGTTGGAATGTTTACGATTGCCTTAAGCGAGGCATCGTCTCGTGTGGCCAAGAGCGATGCTGCGGAACCCATCATGCGAAGGGCATTGACTCGGGAAACCAAATTGTCGGTTTTGGCAACGGTGGCGGTATTATTGATAATGGCGCCGTAGTAAAGGTCAACCAACGCCTGCGTATTCAAACGATTTTTGTCACTAAGCAAGATGGCACGCATCTGCTGTTCGGCTTCAAGGAATTGTTTGTTGAGCTCGGGACCTTTGTCCGTTTTGTTTTCAATGTTTTTGGGATAAGTAAAGGAATAGATTTGATAACGGGCAACATCTTCCACCGCGGCAATGGTGGCGGCGTCTTTTGGGTTAAAAACCTTGGTGCCCTTGATCAGCTCATTGAGGGCAACCCTTGCCGTTCCCGCCTTCCGCTGGAGGTCTTTGAACGAGGCCTCCCCCAAAGGGATGTCTTGAGCGACAAGGCCGGCAACGGCCAAACACATCAGGCATAAACCCGAAAACCAAAGCCCAAACGCTTGGGATTTTGCGAACATGGGGTGCCTCGGCATCAACGGTGCCAGCAAAAGTGAAAATTCCTATGGGCAATCCTATCCCTTTTTGGACACATGGGACAGGGGATAGGTGTCCTTAGGTTGGCTAATTTTTCCTTTAAGGGAGATATTTTGACGGTCGGGAAAGGAAATCATCCGACAATCGTGTTTTTATTCGCCAAAAGGCTCCAAAGCGAGGATCGTTCCCAAGGGGTCATCTCGCCTTCCCATTGCAGAGTTTCGGCTTCATGAAGGGCTTGCAGAGCGGGTTGGGTCTGGCCCAATTTTTGCCAAATTTTGTGGAGATACAGTCTGGGTCGGGGCATTTGGGGTTTAAGCCGAACCGCTTGATTGAGTTGCAAGGCCGCCTTGCAAAGCAGAGTTTCCGGCTGATTTTCCAACGCGGTTCCCGGGGCCACCGGTTGGTAGGCCAAATATAGGAGCCCGATCCCCCGATGGAGATGCTCTTCATAAGGGTCGTCGGTGGATTCGGCAATTTCCAAAAGTCGGCCATGGGTATGAAGCAATATCCCATCTGGCTGGGCTTGTTTTTGGGCCTCGGCAAGGAACCGATCCAGCTGCCTCCTTGCATCAGGCATCCTTCCCAACCGGATCAACAATTCGCCATAGTGTTGGCGCACGGAAAGGTGGGCTGGCTCACGATCAAGGTAGCGTTCCATGGAGTCCGCCGCCTGTTTTTCCTCGCCCTCCTCGAGAAAGGCCGCGGCAAGACTTAAATGGTTTCGATGCAAATTGGGATCGACGGCGAGGCTCTGCTTATAGAGCGGAATGGCAACCTTGGGGTGCCCTTCGGTGATGGCCTTTTGACCCAGTTCCCAAAGTTTTAGGGCGGGGGAGGATGTTGAAATATTGGATAGAAAAGGGATTTCCTGAGGGAGCCCAATGGCAACCTGGCCAAATCCCACAGCGACAATTCCCAACCCTAGCCAAGTAAACCACCGACGCATTTTCACGCCCCATACGGGTGAAATCCCGCGACAAAAGGCTGTCGCCAAACTCCACCGAATGGGGTATCGGCGTGGGAATGGGGTATCGGTTGATGGAAAAAGGGCGAGTTCCCAAGGTTCCGATTAGGGAACCCCGGGGCGTTCGTGTTGGGAAACGACTAACGGTCAGGAAAGATAGGTAATTAAACCTCGATTTGTAAACTCACGCGGAGTTTGCCGAGAGCTTCGGTTTCGATCTGCCTAACTCTTTCGCGGGTCAAGCCAAGGCTTTCCCCGATTTCCTTGAGGGTCCGGGGCTGCTCATCGTCGACGCCAAAGCGCATCCTAAGGACGGTTGCCTCGCGTTGGTCCATTTTCTCAAGGAGCGCCATCACATGGGTGAGGCTGTCGGATTCGACGAGTTCGACTTCGGGGGATTTGGTTTTGTCATCCTCAATCATGTCCTCGAGGGACCAACCTGAGTCGGACTGATCGGACTGGGCGGGGGAACAATAGACCCGGATGGCTTTCTTGATGATGTTAAGCTTCTTTTTGGGAAGCTCCATGAAAAGTGCCACCTCCTCTTGGGTAGGGGTGCGGCCAGTTTCATCAGTAAGTTCGGCGGTTGCTCGGCGCCATTTGGTAAGTAGCTCTGCCATGTAGGCGGGAATGCGAATAGTTTTGGCGGTGTTCACCAAGGCCCGTTTGATGGATTGTTTGATCCAATAGCTGGCATAGGTGCTAAAGCGGGTTCCCATGGTGGGATCGAAACCTTCGACGGCTCGTAGGACACCAATGTTGCCCTCTTCGATGAGGTCTTGAAGGACAAGTCCTTTGCCGGTGTAGTTTCGGGCGATATTAACCACCAAACGAAGGTTGGACCGAATCATCCGATCACGGGCTTCGACATCCCCTTTGCGGATGCGAAAAGCCAAGGCCTTTTCCTCATCTCCATTTAAAAGCGGAGTCTCATTGATCTCCCGGAGATAGGTCTCCAGAGGGGACTGAACGCTTTCATTATTGCGTGAACGCATCATTTTGCAGTTTCCAGCACTGTGTCGGCTGCGGCGAATAGCCACAATGGACTTGGGCCCGGGAGAGCACCAAAATGCCCTATCTGACCTTTTTTATCGTCCCGACTGATCGTCTTAATGCTCCAAGGAAGGATAAGAATCCCCTAAGGGGGAAACTAACCCCGTCATGGCAGATGCATTCGTTCAAACTCCACCTTGTGGCTTGACCCGAATCATCGCACCACCCGTCACGACCGTTTTATTTGGCGTAGCAGGGAAGTAAAGTATATCTTGGCAGAAAAATGGTGTGGTGAGAAGTGAAAAAGCCCCCACATTCTAATAAAAGAATGTGGGGGCTTCAAGGAATCAAAGCTAGTAATATCTAGCTAAATATTATTCGGGCATATTGATTAGGTTGCCAGAAGTTCCACCTGTCCCACCACGAAGTTCTCGTTGCGGACGCGATGCCGGGGTGCCACCTTCGGGGGTCGCGGACTCGGCGGCTTCCTCTTCGGTCCAATCCACACGGCGTTTGCTAAGGCCAATTTTTCGTTCCACGGCATCGACTCTGAGGATGCGGACCTCGATTTCGTCGCCGACTTTGATGTGCTCCTCGGGATTCTCGATTTTCTCGTCCGCCAATTCGCTGACATGGAGCAAGCCTTCGAGGCTTGGTTCGAGTTCGATAAACACACCAAAATTGGTGACCTTGGTGACCTTGCCTGTCTTGAGGTCGCCTGGGCGATACTTGGCGGGAATGTCACCTTCCCATGGATCACCCTTCATTTGTTTAAGTCCAAGGGCAATCCGTTTCCGTTCCTGATCCACATTGAGGACGATACAGGTGACCGTCTCGCCCTTTTGAATGACCTCGGAGGGGTGACTGACCTTACGGACCCAACTCATGTCGCTGACATGAAGGAGGCCGTCGATGCCTTCTTCAATTTCCACAAAGGCGCCATAGTTGGTGAGGTTTCGAACCACACCGGTGACAATGGTGTCTTTGGGATAGCGTTCGGCAACCTTGTCCCAAGGATTGGCGGAAACTTGCTTCATACCCAGGGAAATTTCCTGTTTGTCGGTATTGATGCTTAAAACAACGACCTCGACCTGATCGCCAATGCTGACGATTTCGGAAGGATGGTTGATTCGCTTGGTCCAAGACATCTCGGAGATGTGAACAAGTCCTTCGATGCCCGATTCGAGCTTTACGAAAGCCCCGTAGCTCATCACATTGACAACTTCGCCGGTATGGCGGCTTGCCACCGGGTATTTATCCTTGACATCCTGCCAAGGACTTTGGGATTTTTGTTTGAGACCAAGGGCGATTTTTTCGCGATCCTTGTCCACAGAGATGATGTAGACCTCGATCTGTTGATCGATCCGAACCACTTCGTGGGGGTTGCTGACGCGGCCCCAAGTCATGTCGGTGATATGAAGGAGGCCATCGATGCCACCCAAGTCGACGAAAGCGCCGAAATCGGCGATGTTTTTGACAATACCACGGCGAATTTGTCCGGGCTCGATCTCCCCAAGGAGGTTAGATTTCATCTCCTCGCGTTGATCTTCAAGCAGTTTTCGACGGCTTACAACAATATTGCGCCTAGCTTCGTCGATCTTTAAGATTTTGCAATCAATCGACTTGCCGATGTATTCGCCAATATCAGGGGGTCGACGAATATCGACCTGCGATGCGGGCAGGAACACATTCACGCCAATGTTGACCAATAAACCACCCTTGATTTTTTTGGTAACCAAGCCGGAGATGACATCTCCTTCTTTGTGTTTGACAATGATGGCTTGCCATTCTTTGAGCCGCTTGGCTTTGCGGAAACTGAGTTGAATGATGCCGTTTTCGTCTTCAACAGAGTCGATGAGGACTTGGATTTCGTCGCCAATTTTCGGGAGAACAATTTTGGCAACGCCCTCCTCCTGCCACTCATTGATTGGGATTTCGCCTTCGCTCTTGTGGCCAACATCGATTACGATGCGGTCACTGAGGATGTTGGCGACGCGGCCGGTGACAATTTTATTGGCGTCAAAAGCCTGCTTTTCTTCGGGCAGCCAGTTCTCAAGATCACAAATACTTTCTTCGTTTAAGAAAGCCTCGTTGAGTTGGTCGTTGATATCCAGATCGGTAAGTTCAAATTGGCTTAAAAGGTTACGATTGACCATGAAGGAGAAAACCCCGTTCGAATGCGTCCAAGATCCCTTGGGACAAGACGATTTCAAATGTTTAGAAGCATTCCAAGCGGACGGGCAAGCGCCCCTCTTCATCGATTGGAAATGGTATTATAGTCTGAAAACCGATCTGTATCCAGCATTTAGGACGAAAGCAAAAGAAAAAACCCCAGCAAGCCGGGGTTTTGGAAAAGATAGGTAATCAAAGGCATTTAACCCACAAAAATACCACCCTGGAATCCAAACTCGGTCAGGACAAACACCGAGTCGATAAACGCGGTGGATTGGCCATTGAAGGAGCGGATTTGGGAGGAAAGGCCGGGGCCGTTGCCCGCCGCAATCACAGGACCTGTTTGATCCGCACGGTTGACAATGGCGACTCTTGAACCGCCACGGAACGATGTTGTAAACGCCTGGAACTCTTGGTGGGGGGCAAGCATAGCACCCTTGAAAATGCGAACTGTTGGTAGGCTTCCTTGGGCCAACGAGGCCACGATTTCCGCTTGACCGTCTCCATCCAAATCGCCCGAGGCAACAAAAACCCCTGTCGAGATGCTAGGGCCATAGGCAAAGAAGCTGCGAATGACCGTATTGAACCCACCCTTGAAGGCTTTGATGTGACCCCTTGTTCCCGCGCCCGATCCGGTGATGATCTCGGCAATTCCATCCCCATCGACATCGCCGGTGGCCACGCGGACCCCGCCGGCAAAATTGGCGGCATAGGCAAAGAAGCTACGAATGGCGATTCCGTTACTGCCGGAGAATGCTTTGACATGGGGTCTAGCATTGAGCCCGGAACCCACAATCACATCGGAGAAACCATCCCCATTGATGTCCCCTGCTCCCACATTTACCCCGCCGGTGTAGGAGGTGGCAAAGGCAAAGAAACTCATGATCGGTTGATATGTTGTCCCGGAGAAGACCTTGATGTGCGGTGCGGCGCCACTGGCCACCCCAACAATGATGTCGGCAACCCCATCGCCATTGACATCGCCGGCCGCAACCGTGATTCCGCCCTTGTACCCCGAGCCAAAGGGTTGGAAGATTTTGATGGAACCATCAGCGGTAATGACCTGAACCTTGGGCAGGCCTCCTTTTCCCAAAGCGGCAACCGTGGGCAAGGCGGGCGCGTAATTAATGGAAACCGATCTCCCATTGATTAGGGCGTTTCCATAGGTGTCGGTAATACCGGCGGGGTTCAAGGTAACCTTCAGCGCACCCTGTCGACTGGAAACGACATTGAATGTCCAACTGATGCCACCGTCCAAAGTTTGCAAATCAGTGATCGAACCGGCCCCGGCTGGGGTGATGGTAAAGCTGGAGGAGGTGACGCCTACCACAGGTTCGGAGAAGGAAAGGAGAAACGGTGCCGACCGCTTGATTGGGTTGTAACCTTCCAGCGATTGGAAGGAGGTAATTACGGGAGCAATGCGGTTAACATCAAAAGTTGA
>SIAL01000093.1 GCA_009691815.1 Gemmataceae bacterium
CAATTTGGCGGGCACCTTGGTAGGCGGCTTAGGTTTTGGAGGAATCAATTTTTCCAATCCCAGCTGCTTTAGCTCCTCTTTCTCCATGGGGGTGTTCACCACCGGGAAAAAGGTCTCGCCACAGCGCATGAGGTATAGCTCCCCATCTGCTTGAAATACAATGTAGGCTGGATCAATATGCAATAGCTTTGCCTTTAGCATCGAATTGTCATACTTATCTTTGATCGTGAAATCGGCCCAAGCGGCAGAAGTTCGCAATTTGGTTTCCCGACCTCCCCGATTTTGATCATAGACATACGCTTCCCAGCGGCGGCCATCCCCAGAGATAGTGGTTAGTTTAACCCCGGAAAGGACCTCTTCCCGGTCCTCTTCCGGACCACGCACAACCGATGGGGGCGGGGGTGGAGGGGTTGGTGGAGCAGGAGGCGGGTCGGGGGGGAAAAACGGGTTGGCGGAAGCCAAAACTGAGTAATCGCGCGGATCCTTCGCCAATACCATCTGTTCGGATAACGAACTTTTCGCCTCCTTTGCCAACTTATCAGGGAGAAAGGGATTGTTTTTCAAAGCCCCGGGAACCATTAGCCCCTCCACTGTAAAGTGCATTTTGAGGTCGGATTTGGTTTGAGCCTTTTTGGCGTTTTCAATCTTCAAAGAGGGCACATGATGCAAAAGCGGCACCCGGTGCAACATCTCCAAAAAAACCCCAAGGTCTTCCAATCTGCCTTGGGTGCTAATCTCAAAGGAGATGGGTTTGTAGGCGTCTTTCTTTCCCTCTTTGAAATCCAATTTGGGAATCGTTTGGGTGGTAAAGGACCTTCCCACCGAAACCACCGTATTGTTGGGTTTGAAGCCACTATTGGTCAACAGGTTGCGTAACAGAGTCGAATAGTCCATCCGAACCAAAGCCAAATGTGCATTTTGGGCATCGGCACCGCTCTTTTCCGCAACAGGGAGACTCAGTTTGCGCCAATTTTGAAGGCGGGGATGCAGTTTTAGGATCGAGGCGACTTTGCTGTTTTCTTTTTCCAAGTCCCCATCGAGGCGTTCGACCTCGGTTTCAAGGGACTCAACTTGCGAATTGAGCGCGGAAATGGGGGAATAAAAACCATAGTAAAATCCGCCACCTCCCACCCCAAAGATCATGAGGCACCCGAGGACCAAAGCAAGTGTTTTTTCTCTGGGTGTCATGATTTGGCCCCATTGCTATCTTTGGAGGATTCTTTAGAAGGGGTTTCTATAGCGGATTCTTTAGTTGGGGAATACTTAGATGACTCTTTAGCTGGGATTTCTTTGGAAGACTCTTTGTTTGGGGAATCCTTTGAAGGACCTGCTTTGGTCGGGGCCTCCTTGCCTTGGATTTCCTTACTTGAACTCTCTTTTTCGGAACTTTCTTTGGTTCCCGAGGGCCGAGGTGTGTCTTCCTCGTCGGCGGGTTCGGCGGGAGCTACCGTTTTTTCGATTTTTCGCGGGACCAGCTTGGCCGGAGGGTCCAATTTGCGAATGTAATCCTCCGGAGCCCGTCTCCTAACATCTATTTCTAGGGTGAAATCCGAGCCTTTTTGCTCTTCCTTTTCAATTTTGTAAACCCCATCTTTTCGCAATTCATCCAAAAGCGACTTGAGTGCCTCCCGTTTTTCGGCCCCACCCGGAAGCGAGCCTTTAATAGTAAGGTGACTGCGAAAATCACTTTCTTTTTCCGGATTGCGGCGCGGTGATGCGGAAATCTCGGTCACCAAAAGGTCTTTGGTATTGGGAATGCGGTGGGAGATGTCGTAGACTTCATCAAGCCAAACCACATCGTCCCATGCTCCCAAAGCCTGCAATCGTTTTGTGTCAATTTTGTAGAGCTCAAGTTCTCGTTTCAAATCGTCCCGGCGGGAAATCAGGCCAACAACCTCGTCAGACACTCGATTTTTTTCACCCCACAGGTACCAACCAAAAAGGACTAGGGTCAACATGCCTACCAATGAATATAAAGCGAGCCTTTGTTGACCTACTTGAGAAGGGGGAGGTGGTTGTTTGGGGTTAAGAAAATCCGGAGCAATTTTTTCACCTTTCTCCTCAAGGCGGGCCAACCCGGCCAAAACGCCAAGCGACGCGGTAAAATCTTCACAATTTGCCTGAATGGAAGGAGCATCCAACACACCATCAAAGGGCATAATTCTTTGCAGGGGCAGATTGGTGGCCAAGGCTAACTCGGCGTCCTGATCCCACTTGGGTGGGGTTAGCAAAAACAGGGATTTGGGAGCAACCGTTGGGTTTTGGGACCCAAATAGGGTGAGGCTACGGCGAATTTCGGGAATCAAGCTGTTACCCGGATTAAGCGATCGACTGAATAGGGGTTGGCCATCCCGAAGGACCACCAATTCCGCCCAAATTCCCCCCAAAGCAACCAGCGCAACGGTATCCCCTTTTGGCCCCAAATCCGCCATTAGCCCTGATAAACCCGCTAGGCGGGGACTGAGTCCAGCCAATTTTAATTGGGCGGATGAGGCAATGGTTTTCCATGTTTTGAAAAGCTCTATTCGAAGGAGCAGGGCCAAAACCCGTCGGTCCTCAGACCCAGGCAAATCAGCGGTTACATAGTCAAGTTTGACTTCGTCCGGAGATTCATTTAGATCGCGCATGACCTGATAGCGAACCAAGCCCGGCTCTTCCGCGGGACCCACCCTGGGAATGGTCAATTGTCTTGCAATGAGGCGATCCCGGGGCAACGCAACCACCAGGCGGGCACCGGAAAGCGCAAAATCCTTGAGGAAAGACTTGAGTTGATCGGCCTGATCTTCGGCCATTACGGGATTGGGACTGCCTTCGGTGGCAATGGTGAGCACCTTGCAACCGCTAAGCCCCTTTCGGGCAGTTAAGCCCAAAATGCTTAAACGGTCATTATCCCAATCAATGTAAACCTTGCGGATCATGGATTACTCCAAGCCAACCTTCGGTGGCCGTCTCTCCCTGGGGTAGGAATCCATTCCCGGGGTCAAATCGCCCAAGGGTCTGGGCGGTGAATCCACCCCAAAAGCTATAGGCCCGCCAATTTTGCCGGGTCAGCTCCGGCTTCTCTTGCTTGACGGGCCTTTTCCGAAAGGTCTCGGAAGTATACCACACGCGGCCTTGGACCGCTGGTATCCACCACCACTTCCATTAGGCTCATTGGGCCGCTTCCATCGAGTTTACCCATTATGCGGACTCGGTAGGCGGTGGAGTATCCGGTAATGTACCTTTCAATGGAGCGAATTTTCGTGGGGTCCATGTTGGCTTCCGTGAACAGCCAAGTGGGGCTCTGGTAAAGCGGATCGCCTGAACTCATGGCCGAGGGCCTGAAACCAACTATGTTTTGTAGGTCCGATTCCATCAAAGAGGGTAATCCCGCAAGCAAAGCGGGTTGAGCGGTGAGGAGGTTGAGTTTGCCAGGCAGATCCAAATCCTGACTGGTGGAAAAACTCTGGTAAAGAAGGGGCAAGTATTGCCTTGCCGTAATCGGATCCTTGAGTGGGCTGGGAAAGGTCACCGTTTTCTGAGTTTTGCCCTCTCCTACTTTGACATCCACATTTTTGGAAACAAGGTCCATGATGTTGGAGATCTTGTTCAGTTTGGTCATTCCGGTGGAGGCTTCCTGGATTTTTTTGGAAAGCTCGGTGGTTACTTTGGAATAGTCGGCGGAAGCCATTCCACCCACCCCCGCGCTAGAGCCCTTTCCCGCCGCCAGATTGGCAAGGACCGTGACGGTGCTTACCGGTTGCTTTGAAGCCCCATAAAGCCTGTAAGCCATGATAAAGTTGGTCACCTGCTCACCAACCAATGTGTTCAGGTCTTGCTGCATGGTGGCCAGATCAGGATTGTTGAAATTGACTTTGGGGGTCCAGGCATTGGTGGAGGCGTTTGATGGTTGAACCAAGTTTTGTTCACGGGAATAGACGGTGAAAAAGCTAGCCAAGCCCGGACTTTGCGCGTCCCCAAAAAGGATTTCCTGGGTCACTCCTTTCACCAAAAGCAACTCGTTTATGCTGTCCAAAGGACCATTTTTACAGTAATAAGGGGGTTGCAGGAGGTTGTAATATTCGTTTTCCGCCCCGGCTTCTCCCGGCGTATCGTTGTTGTCCACCCAATCGACAATGGAGTCGATGATATTGTCCGCCAGCGTTGGAACCTGAACCTGCATTCGCTTGAGTGTGGATTTCAGGATCTCTCCGGTCGGATCCACTTGGAGAAGGGCATTGATATTCCATTTGGCAGATTCATCATCCACGGTGAGGACTTCAAAGGTACCCATTTGCTTTCCCTTGCCAAGGGAAAGGGACTGGACGGTTCCCGCCTGAGGAATGTTGCCTTGAGCCAATTCCGAAAGGACAAAGGCAACACCGGAGTCGGCAATGGCACGCGCCTGGACCAAGCGAACCGCCGAATCCGTGGCCCGGTATTCGGCAACCATGTTGTCGTTGAATCGATAGGCAACCAAGGCCAAAAAAGAGACTACCAACAGCACGGCAAACAACACCACACCCCGGCGGATTTCTCCGGCTTTGGGCAGGCGATTGGGTGTTAGTTTGTATTTCATGGTGGTTTTCCCCTATTTTGCCTTACTTCCACCGCTGGACCCCGAGGAGGCCCCCGGGGATTGGGTTGCGCTTGACCCTGAACTACCGCCGGATGTTTTGGCACCGGATGACGACGAGCCCCCGGTGGATCTGGAGGATGACCCGGTTTTGGCACCGGATGACGACGAGCCCCCGGTGGATCTGGAGGATGACCCGGTTTTGGCACCGGATGACGACGAACCCCCGGAGGTGGCTGTGGACCCGGAGGAGGCCGCCCCAGTTGCAACACCTGATGCGGCTGCACCCGTTCCTGTGTCATTTGCCCCGGGGCTTACCACTTTGCCCAAACCGATCGTATTGGCGGTGGGAAGGGCAACAACTTGGGAGTACCTACGGGTTGTTTTCCCATCACCGAAGTCCATTTCCACCTCGATTTTCACGGCTCGGGGGGGGCCTTGGGGTGTCGAATTATCATAACTCAAGGAACGACTATCCCAAAAATTGGTCCAGTATCCCAAGGTGCCATCGCTGTAGCTGAATTGAATGGAACGAACCTCACGGGCAACGATGTACTGGTCAACATCGGTGGGAAGAATACTTGTGCTAACCGCCTCGGGGGAAGAGACCTGACTCGACTCCCAGCGGGCAAGGCCCCGCCCTTCCCCGGGCACCCAATAGGTGATTCGTTTAATGTCACAGGATGGCCCCGTTTCAGGACCTTGGTTCTGACCACCATTGGTTGCCATTGGTTTGGAATAGCGTAAGGTTCCGGCTTGAAAGGCGGTTAATTGACTTTCATAACCCACAATACCCGGAATGAAAAGGACCCGAGTTATGGCGGGTGCGTCGGTCGATGAGGAGGATGTGGAACTACCGCCGGAAGATGTGCCTCCACTCGATGTGGACCCGGAGGAACCAGCAGTGCCACTAGATCCGGAGGAGGTCCCCGAGGTCCCCGAAGATCCAGATGACCCGGCAGAGCCTGTGGAACCAGTAGAGCCTGTGGAACCAGTAGAGCCTGTGGAACCAGTAGAGCCTGTGGAACCAGTAGATGTGGAACTCGCAGCGGAAGAATCGGTGGATCCACCCTCTTCCACGGGGTACGATAATTCTCCACTTCGAAAGGGACCGGGATTATTGACGGTGATGGAACCCACCATATCTCTTGCGATGCGATCCATCAACGCCCGGGCAAGGGTGGATTGGGCAATGGAATCGCGACTGCTTTGGGTGGTTAAAACCTGAAGCTCCACCACCACATAAAGGCCGCCCAAAAGAAAAACGCTAATGGCACTTGCCAATAGGGCCTCAAGCAGGGTGAATCCCCTGCGTTTGCTTTGCTGTTTTTTTGCACCTTTGCTTATCATGACACCCAATCCTTTGAAAGTATCATTTGCTTGGGGTACCGGATGTGCTGCCACCTGTGGTACCCGTTGTTGGGGCCCCACCTGTTCCCGTGGTATCCGTGCCATCACCGGTTTCCTCGGGAATGGCATCCATGGTGCTTCCTAGGGCCTGGGGATCGGCCAAATATTGGACCAACTCCACCTTGGACCGGGAAAATCCATCCCTTTGGGCAGTAACAGTCACCTGATACAGCACCGGTCCCAAAGCCTGCACATCGGCCGTCCAAATGTAACGATCATCCGTATCCCAATTGCCGTTGCCACTGGCAAGGGCGGTAACGCCCGCCTTCATCTCGGCCACCTTGGATTCCGCCACCAAAAGGGCGATGCTTCGTTGTCCGGCTTCCTCGGCCCGTTCCCTAGCCATGTCCACTAGGTTGCTTATCGCCATTATCGACATAAAAAAGATCGCCAAAGCGATTAACACCTCTAACAGGGTCATTCCCTGTCGGCTGCTGGTTTTTCGGTTTCCTTGAAAGGGAATCATCATTTCACCTTTCCACCGAGGAGGTTCCCGTCAAAGCTCGAAGGTGTATGATCATCGACCGGACCCCCAAGCCTTCACACATAAGGGTCGCATCCGTATCCGCCCTGCCATCGGGAAAAAAAACAGCCACTTGAACCCAAGAGGATGGGTTGACCGCGCCTACTTCTTGGGCCGTTTGGCGATCGCCAAAATCCATGAATTCGCCATCGGAAACGCCGTGATCAATCGAAACCACTACCCCATTGGGCAAGGAGTCTTCATGCTCCTCGGAATCATCCCCGGTGCCCCCGGTCCAAAACTCATCACGATCAGGCGCCGCCCGTAGGTTTCCCCCACCCTCAACAATGCAGAGTCGATAGGGTTCACCCTCTTCGATGGCAAGGTGCCTGGCCATGGCAATGGCTTCACGAATGGTGTCGGTTGCTGTTTTCAGTTTCTCACTTTTGAACCACCCAGCCATGGTCGGATAGGCCATTGCCGAAAGCATGACGATGACCGCCAAGACCAACACCATCTCAAGGATAGTAAATCCGCCTCGGCGTTTCATGTGAGTGGCCTCCGAAAAATAAAAAATGGTTATTTGGGGGCATTACCCAAGGGTTTGCCCGCTTTTGTGGTGGTCCAAACATAACAGGTCCGATTGTTTTCATCTTCCATCACTTGAAACTGAAATTGTTGACCCCAAGGATCTATCAGGGTTTCGGCTTTTTCTAAGTAGGAAGGAACCAATTCCTGAAGGGACCCGGGCCAATCCCCTGTGTTGGTTTTGTAGGACATCACCGCAGTTTTTATGGTGGTGGAGTTGATGGCGGCCGCTTTCTCCTTGGACCGTTCCAACTCATTCATGAAGGCGACGGAACCAAGGCCGGCCAACACCACGATGATCGCCATGACGACGAGGATTTCCATAAGGGTAAAGCCACGACGGGAAAGACGGCCCGCAGCCCGAAGGGGGCGATTTGTAAATCGGTTTTCAAGTTTGATACGCATATTCGATTCTCCGTTCAAAAGTCTTCCGAATCAGGTGGTTACCCTAATTATGAGGGACCCCTGATTAAAGGGGGATGATAAATCAATCTATGACACTCGACATTCGGAACACAGGCAGCAATAGCCCGGCCACAACCATCAGGGTCAGGGCGGCCATCACCAACAACATCATAGGTTCCAAAAGCCTGACAAAGAGGTCCAACTCTCGCGTGGTCCGCTTTTCTAGGCTGTTGGCGATGTCGAGCAATACCTTTTCCAAATTGTTGCTTTCTTCACCCACCGAGACCATTTCCACAATATCCTTTGGGAAATACTTGCTATTGGCCAATGGAGTGGCCAAACTGTCCCCGGCTTTGATGTTTTCGGCACTTTTTTCAATAGCTTCAGCAATCATTTTGTTGCCTGTCGAATCTTTTGCAATCCTTAGCGACTGAAGGATTGGGATTCCATTCTTTAATAGGGTGCCCAATATTCGTGCAAAGCGAGCAATTGCCAAACTCAAAAAAATCCGACCCGCACCCGGTAGAGCAATCTTAAAAGCATCCACCCTTTTTCGACCGGATTCGGAATCCGCCCATCTTTTGAAACTATACCAAAGGCCCATCGCGATAATCACAAGAAAAACGCCATAAGTCTGGAGGGCATGGCTCAAGCCAATGAGGGCCTCGGTGATCAAAGGCAGCTGGCCCTTTTCCCGGAGCCTTACGAATATCTGTTCAAACTGGGGTACGAAAAATATCACCAGAATGTTGAGGATGACAAAGCCAATGACGGCAAGGAAAATCGGATAGGCCATGGCCCCGGTGACCTTGGCCCGTAGCTCTTCCTGTTGTTCAGTAAAATCGGCGATGCGGCGCAGCACATCCTCTAGGAACCCACCCTCTTGGCCAGCCAATACCATGCTGACGGCAAGTTCGCCGAAAACTTTGGGATGCATTCCAAAGGCCTGAGCCAAGCCTGTACCTTCGGCAACTTTGCCGCGCACTTCTTTGATGACGAGCGAAAAAGCGGGGTTGGACGATTGGCGTTCCAAAATCTCCAACGATCTCAAAAGGGGCACACCCGATTGGAGGAGGTCCGCAAGCTGGGAGAAAAAACTGGTCAGAACTCGGCTGGAGACTCGAATGTTGGATCCAACCCGGATCGTTCCTTGAACCACTTCCACCTTGATGGGCATCAAACCCCGTGAATCCAACACCGAAATGGCTTCCCGTTCGGTGTTGGCGGTCAAAACGCCCTGACTTTTTTGACCCGTAGCCGCTAGAGCGACATAGCTGAAATCCGGCATTTCTAATGCTTTCCTGTTGGAGTGCCGTTGGGTCAGCCCAGAATGTCACCGGCGGTGACCCGTGAAACCTCGTCTAGGGTGGTTTTTCCTTGCAATACTTTGCGAAACCCATCCTGTCTAAGGGTGATCATACCTTCCTTGAGAGCGATATTTCGGATCGCCATGGAGTTGGTGCGTTGAATGACCATATCACGAATCGTATCGGTTGCCACCAACAATTCATAGATGCCTACCCGACCTCGATAGCCGCTGTTTCGGCATGACCTGCAACCAGTCCCCTTGAACAGTTTGAGCTGGCCATTTCCTTGGGGAAAATCCGTGGGAACATCAGCCTTTTCGGGAGTGTATTCCACTTTGCAATCGGGACAAATGGTACGGACCAATCTTTGGGCCATTACCCCTGCCACCGTGCTGGAAACAAGAAACGGCTCGACTCCCATGTCGATAAGGCGGGTGTAGGCGCTTGGGGCGTCGTTTGTGTGGAGCGTGGAAAAAACCATATGCCCGGTAAGGGAGGCTTGGATGGCCGCCTCTGCGGTTTCCATATCGCGCATTTCACCGATGAGGACCACATCGGGATCATGGCGCAAAATGCTTCTAAGCGAGGAGGCAAAGGTCAGCCCAATCTTGTGGTGAACCTGAATCTGGCTGATTCCGGGTTGCTGGTATTCCACGGGGTCTTCTACTGTGATGATCTTTAAGGTTTCGTTTTTGATTTCATTTAGGGCGGAATAAAGCGTCGTGGATTTTCCCGACCCGGTAGGCCCTGTCACCAGGATAATTCCGTGGGGTAGGTCAAGTAACTTTTTAAACAAGGCATGGGTGTCAGGCAACATACCCACTGCGGCAAGATTGAAAACCATTCGCCCCTTGTCAAGGAGACGCATACAAATTCCCTCGCCATGAACCATGGGGATGATGCTAACACGGACATCTATCTCCCTTCCTTGAACACGCATCTTTATGCGGCCATCCTGAGGAAGGCGTTTCTCCGCAATGTTTAGCCTAGCCATAATTTTCAAGCGACTGATGATGGCCGCCTGAAAACGGTTGATTTCGGGGGGCAGGTTTTGAAGCTGAAGCAAGCCGTCGATTCGGTAACGGATCTTTAGGTGACCTTCTTCGGGTTCGATATGAATATCACTGGCCCGCTCGTTGGCCGCCTCGATCAGGATTTCGTTAACCAACTTGACAACCGAAGCCTCTTGGGCCATTTTGGCAGCTTCGCTATCATCGGCTTCAAGGCCTTCCAAAAGCTCGACTTCTTCCCTCTCATCCCGTTCCGCCATAAGGGCGGTAACCGTCTCGCCACCAACACCATAGTTGGCCTTAATCAGGCGGGCAATTTCGCGTGGACTGCCCAAAACCGGTTGGACCTGAAGCCCGGTTACCGTGTGAATCTCATCTAAAGAGTAAAGGTCAAAGGGGTCGGAGGTGGCAATCGTTAGGACGCCATTTTCCTTCTTGATGGGAATCAATAATTTCCGGTGAATCAACCGTAGAGGGACGATCTTTAAGACATCGGGTTCAAGTTGTGCTTCGGAAAGGTCAACAAGGTCCAAGCCACATTCCGCAGCCAGAACTTCCAAAACGGGCAGCTCCTTGCCATACCCTTTTTCAATGACAATTTCGTGAACTGGCCGCGCTGGGGTTAATCTTTGCGCCTCGTTAATACGGGGTACATCCGA
>SIAL01000094.1 GCA_009691815.1 Gemmataceae bacterium
CCACAAACCGACAAAAATCCAGGCGAGCGTGGAGCGGAAGCTCCATGATTCTTTGGAGCTAAAGGGTCAGGTTCCAATTGTGCGAAGCACCCGAAGGGCCGTTCCGGCAATTGGAACCTGACCCTTTAATGGCCTCCAGCGTTCCGGGAAATGTTGTTTTTTACGAGCCGGAAATCGTCAGTGACGGGCACCTTACCTCTTCGACGGGGACATGGTGAAGCCCGGTTTCGCCAGGGTGTAAAAGCTCATGTTTGCCTTCGACTGGGGGCCAATCATACCTTGTTACCCTACTGTTTTTGCCAAGGCTTCCATCGTTTTTAGGTTCTGATCCAGCAGGTCCAAGCCACCTTCCCAGAACTCCCTGGTGTTCCAATCGAGGCCCAATTTCTTAAGAAGTGTTTCCGGGCTTTGCGATCCACCCGCTTCCAAAAATTCCAAGTAGGTCTTCGCAAAGGATGGGCCCTGTTCCACATACTTCGCGTAAAGAGCCAACACCAAAAGTTCCCCAAAAGCATAGGCATAGCAGTAAAACGGGGAATGAATGAAATGCCCGATGTAGGTCCACCAGACCGCATAATCCGGTTTCAGTTCAAGGGAGTCCCCAAACATTTGCTGATTGGTTTTCATCCACATGGCCCCCAAGTCCGCAAGGGAAATTTCCCCACTATCCTTGCGGGCGGTGTGAACCTCAAGTTCAAATCGGGTGAGGACAATTTGGCGAAACACCGTGGCGAAGGAATCCTCCATTTTCCCGGCCATAAGCAGTAGTCTGGCCTTTGGATCCGTGGTTTGCTCAAGGATTTTTTGGTGGACCAGCATCTCGCCAAAAACACTGGCCGTCTCGGCCAATACCAACGGAGCGTCCGCCTGCAAATGTCCCTTTTCTCTGGCCAAATATTGATGGAGGCCGTGGCCCAGCTCATGAGCCAAAGTCGAGACATCGCGCATCCGGCCTGTGTAGGTCATTAGCGTATAGGGGTGGAGCGTTGCCAACCCGCTTGAGCAAAAGGCGCCGGACCGTTTGCCTGGGCGAGGCGTGGCATCAATCCACTTTTTCTCAAAAAACAGTTCTACGATCTGGCCGGCTTTTGGGTGAAAATCTCCATAGGCATCCACCACCAATTTTTTGGCATCGGACCAGTCCATGTTGGCTGTAACGCCGGGAAGCGGGGCATAGCGGTCATAGTCGTAAAGGTCCTCCAATCCCAAAAGATTGGCCTTGAGCCGATAGTAACGGGACACCAAATCGTGGCGGGATTCGACCGTTTCCATGACCAACCGGACCAGATCCCCGGATACCTGATTCGACAGATTTCTAGGCATATCGGGCCGGGGATAGTTTCGTAACGCGCAATCGTCTTGATGTTCGTGAACCAGCGTATTCAGAATGAAACCCAGATCCCGGGACCGTGCATCAAGGGTTTTGGTAATCCCCGCCGCCGCGAGCCGCCTTGTTTCCCGGTTGGGGTCATAGAGCTTGGAAAGGGCTGTTTGAAGGGAGACCTCGGGCGTGGATTCTTCTACCTGAAATTTTAGGGTCCCAAGGGTTTCATCAAAAAATCGACGAAAGGCAGACCGACCGGAAATTTGTTTCCTTTCGAGGATTTTCTCCTCGGGTTCCGAGAGCGTATGGGGCCGAAATACGCGGCGGTGCAAAAGCCAATGGGCATACGGGGCCACCTCGGGAAAGCCAAGGATTACCGATGCTTTGGCTTCATCCAATTGGAGCCATTCCAATTCAAAAAACAGCAGGTCCTGCGAGGCTTTGCTGTGGCTTTCGAGTGCCTTGGCGAGCAACTTTCCCCTTGATGGTTCGGTGGTAAGTGCCGAGTGATGAAGCATGGCAAAAACCAAGGGCCTATCGATCGATTCTTGCAGATCCTGATAGTCAGCAAGGGCAAGGGAAATCTCCATGCCGGATACCTTGTCTCGTAGCCAAAAACCGCGGAACCTAAGGGCAAACGCTAGTGCCTTTTGGATCCCTGATTCCATATCCCGTGGCAAATCCGGATCGGCTTCTCCCAAGGAATAGAGGTCGGCAAGGTCCCACTCGGGGGGCAATTGTTCGGCGCGAGAATCGGGCATGCTAGGGTCCAAGCTTTTTCAAATGGTTTCCGTCGGGGAATAATACTCGGCCAATCTTATGGCAAATCGTCCGGTTACCGAATACTTAAAGAAGGGCTCTTGGGCGGCCTCGGATGGAACCGGGTTTCGTAAGGTCCATGCGAAACATAAGATAATTTCAAACCTTAGGGTGGGATACCTAAACTGATCCTTTTGGAACTGGGGCTTTGAAGGAAAACCGCATGGCTTTTGTGGAACCGGTTCGCGTGGAAAACCTGCTGGTGGGATCTGGCCATCCTCTCCTTTGGATCCTTGGGCCATGCGTCATGGAATCCGAGGATTTTACCCTGATGATGGCGGAAAGGCTAAAAAGCCTTGCCGAAAAATACCGCCTTCCGTTGGTTTTTAAGGCCAGTTTTGACAAAGCCAACCGAACCTCGGGAAAGTCCTTTCGTGGCCCCGGGCTGGAAAAGGGTCTGCGGATTTTGGAAAGGGTTCGAAACGAATTTCAATTGCCCGTCACCACCGATGTTCATGAAACCAGCCAAGCAACCGCTGCGGGAGAGGTGGTGGACCTGATTCAGATACCCGCCTTTTTGGCGCGGCAAACCGATTTAATTTTGGCGGCAGGCAATACAGGCAAGGCCGTAAATGTAAAGAAAGGGCAATTCATGGCGCCCAATGATATGCGCCATGTCCGTTCAAAAATGCTTGAAACGGGCAACAAAAATCTTTTGCTAACGGACCGGGGAACCTTTTTTGGGTACGGCAATTTGGTAAACGATATGCGCTGTATTCCCCAGATGCGCGCTCTGGGTTGCCCGGTGGTTTTCGATGCCACTCACAGCGTTCAGGCCCCGGGAATGGCGGGGGATAAGACAGGTGGCGACCGAACCATGGTTCCCCATTTGGCCCGGGCTTCGGTGGCCATCGGTTGCGATGCCTTATTTCTGGAAACGCATCCGGATCCCGATAAAGCCCTGAGTGATGGTCCAAACGCCGTTCCGCTGGAGCAGTTGGATCAACTGGTGGAGACCTGTCTGGCCCTTCGCGCCGCCCTTCCTCAATCTTTTTGGATGTAGGCACCATGATCGACGAACAGATTACGGAAAAGGAATCGAGGCCGCTGCCCCTATGGCTTTTGGGAGGCGGGGTTGGCATGGGTGCCCTGATTGCCCTTTTAGCGGTGCTCAGTTTTATGCCCTCTCAAAAAGAGGCCGAGAAAAGCCGCTCCAAGGAAGAGGTGGCGGATAATAGCGGGGAAACCGCCCTAGCGTCTTTGGCAAACCAACAAGATCTGGAAAATGCCCGAGCCTTTCTTGGCGCCAACGCCCCGAAAATTGTCCTCCTTCAAAAAGAGGCCAAGGATGGTTCCGCTACCCTAAACCAAGCCTTTTTTGCCAAAACCCTCTCGCCCGCCCAAGTCGAAGAGGTTGCCCAACTAGGCCCAACCAAGCTCGACGGACATCATTTGATTAGCTCCCTTTTTTGGAGGGAGGTCGCCAACAGGATTACCGGCTCCTTGGATTTGTGGTCGTCGCTTAAAAAGGACCCGGATCGCAAAGCGGCCATGGCGACCTTTGCTTGGGTTTGTCGCATGGTCGCCTTTTCGGGAAGCGGGTCAGAGGCACCCGATGGCTTTCCTATTGATCCCCAATTAACCCTGCGAAAAGGTTGGGGCAGCGCCCTTGACCGAGCCCTTATCTTTCTGGCTCTTCGCAACCAGCAAAAGGCCTCCACCGAACCGGAGACACCCCCGGACCTGCTTTTGCAAATGGAAACGGGTCAGCCCGGGAAGACTCGCATCCTAGTGGGTTCTTGGATCCCTTCCGCCAGGGATTGGTGGATTCTGGACCCGGTTTTGGGGTTGCCCTTGGAAGACGCGGATCCGGCGTGGGGCTGGCTCGGAAAGATTCCCTTAGGAACCGGACCTATGGGCCTTAAACCGCTGAAATGGGCCGATATGGAATGGGACTTGCGCCCGGAATGGTGGGACAAACTCGATATTTCTCTGGTATCCACGCTAAGTACCCTTTCTCCCCGGATGAAATCGACGGAAAAAATCTTGAGCCAGTCGGGCTTGGGTGTGACCCTTTATAACGATGCCGAGGCGTTGGTTACCGTGGCCGACAAAGAATTGGTGAGGCTTGGCAAAAGCAAATGGAAAGTCGAGGTTTGGAAGCCGGGAATCGCGTTGCTACAGTCCTATGTTTCCCCCTTGGAAGGTGGAACGGACACCAATGAACACCGATCCCGATTTCAACAGTTGGGAGCGGTGGCGTGGGATGCCTTGCCTCCCCTTTTACGCATTGATCTTCAATTGGGTGCCAACCAATCCGTGATGAGCCGCGCCCAATGGCTCATTAGCTTTAAGCCATGGACGGCGGGGTTACTCAACCCGGTTCCGCTTCCTGTGGCCGAAAAAGTGGGGGAAATGTTTGGGTCCCCCTTTTTGGCGTCGAGCTATGGCCCGGGGAAAACCAAGGATTTGTTGCTTCGGGGAAAATGGACCCGATTGACCACGGATCTGGTTGGTGAATGGGACGACCTAAAAAAGAACCAACGGTCCTACGATTCCAACCGGGATGCGGTGGATAAGGGTTTGGCGGAATGGGCCCAAAAAGCCGAGGGCCTTTATGCGAACCTGAGTCGAATCCAAAAACGGGGTTCCCCCACCGAGGTTAGCGCCATAAATGGGGCTATCGAATCGTTGTGGAAAAACGCCGGCCCGGTTTACTCGGTGGTTACCTACGCCTTAGGTAGATCCCGGGGGACCGAAATCGCCTTCATTCTCGCCCAAATTCGTCAGGAGGAAGCCCAGCGCCTTGCCCGTTTGGGAGGCGATCCAGAGCGGTTGGCCATGGCTTGGGAGGAATCTTCCTCGGCCTGGAGGCGTTTCAACGAGGAAATGGCCAACGGTTTGGCAGCCCCTGTGGGGATTTCTTCTTGGGCGGAGGCACTTGCCCTTGGGGGCCAAAAAGCAAAGGCGATTGCGGTCCTCGAAAACCCACCTAAAGCGATTGCCCCGATCTTAAGGCTTCCCCTTTTGCTTAAAGCCAAGGTCCTGTCTAAGGGGCCTGTATAGGGGGCTTGTATAGGGTTTAAAGCGGACTTTGGACCCGTTGGCCGATCAGGTTTTGCGAAGTTTGCAAGGAATGGGTGATCTTTGAGGCGGCCAAGGGCCAAAACTTGCCGGGAACCAAATGGGGCTTGGGAGGGTCCTAGGCGGTGGCGATCTGCAATTTTCCTTTGACCCTGCCCCAATTTTCAGATATAAAGAGAGTTCTGATTTCCATTACCCTAACTCCGTGTGCATGGTGCCACGGTATTTTATTGGCTATCTCTTGAAGGGAGACGACTAAGTGGCAATTGTTCAGGTCAAGGATCTTATCGATGCGGGCGTACATTTCGGTCACCGGGCCAGCCGGTGGAACCCCAAGATGCGTCCCTATATTTATGGCAAACGCAATCTGATTCATATCATCGATCTCCGGGAAACCGTCAGAGGTCTTCTTCGCTCCCACAAATATCTCAACAAGCTTGCCAGCCAGGGCAGCCTTATCCTTTTTGTCGGAACCAAGCGCCAAGGCAAAGAAGCCATCGAAACCCAAGCAATGCGTTGCAATATGCCCTTTGTTTCCGAGCGTTGGTTGGGTGGCACCCTCACCAATTACCGAACTATTCGCGAACGCCTTAAGAGGCTTCACGAACTCGAGTGCATGTGGCTTGCCTCTAATGAAAATCCCAGCAAGGTGGATACTGGCGCCTATATGCGGTTGATGCTGAACGAGAACGGTCGGCTTGACCTTGTCAAGGCTCCCGACACCGCCCTCATTCGCACTTTCTCCAAAAAGATGGTGGCAACTCTTTCTCGCGAACTCACCAAGATTCAACGCAACTTGGCCGGTATCCGTGAAATGAACCGTATGCCTGACGCCCTTGTGGTGGTGGATCCCAAGAAAGAACACATCGCGGTTGCCGAAGCCAAGCGCATGGGTGTCACGGTTGTTAGTCTCATCGACACCGATTCGGATCCCGACACGGTGGACTTGGCGATTCCTTGTAACGATGACAGCATTCGTTCCATTGAATTGATCCTTTCGCGCTTATCGGATGCCATTATCGAAGGCAAAGCGTCCCATATTGCCGAGGCCCCAAGCGGTCCTCGCCCCAAACCCGCTGTGAGCTTCCTTACGGCTCAAAAGGATCGCCAAATCCAAGGCGAATAACCCCGCCCCGTTTTCCCATTCCGGACACGGGGGCAACCGTGTCCGTTTTTTTTTATTTTGGCAGAGGTGTATTATGTCTGAGATTCCTGCGACACTTGTCAAGCAACTTCGTGATCGGACTTTGGCCCCCTTTGGCGACTGCAAAAAAGCCTTAGTCGAAACTGATGGTGACATAGAAAAGGCCATCGACATCCTTCGTAAGAAAAACTCCGCCATTCAGGCCAAAGCCGGCAGCCGCGAAACCGCGGAAGGCCGCATTGGCGTGTTCGTGGATACCGCAAAGGGCGTGGCGGGCATGGTCGAACTGCGTTGTGAAAGCCCACCCGTAACCAAGGCGGACCACTTCGTGGCCTTGGCAAATGACCTTGCTAAGCACATCGCCCATACGCCTGTAAAAGATATCGAAGAGATGCTTACTCAAAAGTTCATCGACGGTTCGGGCAAAACGGTTTTCGATCGCATCGGGGATGTTGTCGGCATCATTCGTGAAAACATGAAGCCCGTTAAGATGGTGCGGATCGAAGGCTCTTGTGGCGCTTATGGGCACCATGACGGCAGCATCGGCGTGGTCCTTGAGGTGGAGGGGGCCAATACCCACCCGGAACTCCTTCGTGACATTTGTATGCACATTGTCGCCAAGAAACCCATTGCCTTGACCCGCGAGGAGGTTCCCGCCGCTTTGATTGATAAGGAGCGAGAAATCGCCAAGGAACAGGCCGAAGTCCAAGGCAAGGGCAAGCCCGCCAACATCGTGCAGAAGATTGCCGAGGGGAAGGTAAACTCTTGGCTCAAGGATAATGTTTTGCTGGACCAACCGTTCGTCAAAGACGAATCAAAAACGGTGGGTGAACTGCTGAAGGCCGCTGGACTTAAAGCCAAGCGCTTTGTTTCTCTTCGGGTTGGCCAAGTTTAAGTTTTAGTGCCATGAATTAAAAAGCCCCTTACGAAAGTCGGGGGCTTTTTTTATGCAAAAGGGGCATAAACCAAGAACGGTACACGGAGTGAGCCTACTTCGTTGTGTGCCTACTTCGTTTCCGGACACCTTTGTTGCTACAGGCCCAAATCTTTGAGTTGCTTGGGTTCCACCGGGGTAGGGGCGCCTGTCATCATGTCCCTTGCCCTTTGGTTTTTGGGAAAAGCAATGACATCTCGAATGTTGGCGGTTCCCGCCAAGATCATGGCCCACCGATCAAGGCCAAGGGCGATGCCCCCATGGGGAGGTGCTCCATGTTTGAGGGCATCCAAAAGGAAGCCGAATTTCTCCTGGGCCTGTTCCGGGGTAAGGCCAAGGACGGAAAAAACTTTGGCCTGGACTGCGGGGTCGTGAATACGAATGCTGCCGCCGCCGACTTCATAGCCGTTTATGACAAGATCATAGGCCCGAGCCATGACCTTGGACGGATCCGATTCAAGCAAGGGAATGTCGGCAACTCGTGGGGCGGTAAAGGGATGATGGTTGGCAACATAGCGGCCCCCCTGCGGGTCGGGCATAAAGGAAGGGAAATCCACAAGCCAAAGTAAGTCAAAGCTGTTTTCCTTGCCCTGGAGCAGTCCAAAAACTTGGGCTAGGTGCAACCGCATGGTTCCCAATACCTGGGCGGCAACCTCTTCTTTGTCGGCGATCAAAAGGAGCAAGTCCCCGTTTTGGATCCCGAATTGGTCCCGAAGGGCCGCTTGGGAATCTGCGGAGAAAAACTTTTCGATTCCCCCCAAAAACTTGTTGTCTTCATACTTTAGCCATGCCAAACCCTTGGCACCCGCATTGACGGCGATTTCACTGGTTTTTCCGCCGGGCTTTAGGTCCGTGTTCGAAAACTTGGAGGCGCCTTGAGCGATGTGAATGGCTCGGACGACCGATCCGGCGGCAATCGCTTCCTTGAACACGCGGAAATCTGTCCCTTTAGCCCAATCGCTTAGGTCGCTGATTTCCAGCCCAAAACGGGTGTCTGGCTTATCCGAACCATACCGAAGCATGGCTTCTTCGTAGCTCATGCGGCGAATGGGCAACGCAATGTCGACACCGCGACAGACCTTGAATATTTTCTGAGCCAACCCCTCGATCATGGTTAAAACATCGTCTTGGTCCACAAACGACATTTCCAGATCCAGTTGGGTGAATTCGGGTTGTCGGTCGGCGCGAAGGTCCTCATCGCGAAGGCAACGGGCAATCTGATAGTAGCGATCGTAGCCCGAGATCATCAAAAGTTGTTTGTAAAGCTGGGGTGATTGCGGCAAAGCATACCAAGAGCCGGGATGGACTCGGCTGGGAACCAGATAATCCCGGGCACCTTCCGGGGTGCTTTTCCCCAAGAGGGGCGTTTCCACTTCGAGAAAGTCCCGTTCACTTAAGTATTCCCGAATGATTCGATTGAGAGTGTGCCGTAGCACCAGAGTTTTTTGCAAACTCAAGCGGCGTAAATCGAGGTAGCGCTTTTCGAGGCGAATGTCCTCGCCGGCCAACTCTTCCCCGGGGAACTCGGTCACCTCAAAGGGGGGTGTAGGGCACTGATTTAGGACCTGAATGCTGGTGGCCTCAATCTCAATGGCCCCGGTAATCAGATCGGGGTTTTCCTTGCCGGGTAACCGAGGCCGAACGATCCCTTCGACTGCCAAGCACCACTCCCGCCCGAATCCATCGGCCAATTGAAACAGGGCAGGGTTTTCTTTCGTCGCTTCCACCACGACTTGGGTGATGCCAAACCGGTCCCTCAGGTCAAGAAACACCTGTTGGCCGTAGCCTCGATAGGAATTTACCCAACCATTAAGCCGGACAACCGTCCCGATATGATTTGCTCTAAGTTCCCCACAACGATGCGTTCTGCGCCAATCTTGCATAGTGATCCTTCCATTCGCCCCAAAACCATTCGGGACCCGTATTCAAAAGGAGTATTATAGACACCGGCTGGGGATCCTCCAGCCGGGTCGAGGGCGGTTCTTGGGCATAATTCGGGCGGTTTTTTACCCAGCTGGCCAAAATTGGTCGGAGATCCTTGAACAAAATGCCTTTTCTCATTCCAACGGGAGAGAAAACCCAAAGCAAGCCAAGCAAGAACAAATAGACCCCTTTTTCATCCAAAAATCACAACAAGATAGCTGTTGGATGGTTTAGGATGGCTTCGAGGTTGGGTGCTGGTCCAAAACAGCCCTGGGGGGGAAAAGGGAAAATAAATCGTAAACTATTTCCTAATGAAGAGTTACCGGCACGAATTTGTTTGGAAAAACCGCAAAGGGCCTGTTCCAGATGCCTCGGCAAAAGCAGGATTTTTTTGCAAAACCAGCGGTGGTTTATGGGGATAGGCAAGCCCTTTGGTTTTTGAAGGCAAGAGAACCAAAACCATGACAGAAATTGAACTTGCCGTGATTTTGGTCCAAATGGGACAATACCGATAGAGGGTGGGCAAATCCAAAATCTAGCCACTCTCGTCATTGAAAAGGGGAAATCTGGGGGAAGGTTTCCGAGACCAGATCCGTGGATTCACCGTCCAGATATGCGTTCCGTAGGACTGGTGCGGTTTGAAGGGGTGAGAAAATCTTACTCCAATCAGTTCCGACAAAGTCTGAATACCCTCCAGGTCGATCTCAAAATTGGTGCAACCCTGCAAGGGGTTCGCTCAGTTTCTATACCGGTCTGTACAGCCGGATGGAATTCTAAATGGGTTGGAGAACAACATGCTGCCGCGCATCTGGAATCGTTGGTTCAATCGACACCTCAAAAAATCCTCAACCATCTTAAAAAGCAAGCTCATCCCTCTGCAACTGGAAAAGTTGGAGGACAAGGTAGTCCCCGCCACAATCGTTTACAATCCGGTTTGGGTATCTGGGACAACTGCGGCTGGGTTCACGATTACAGATTCTGCGACAACCCCCGCTATTGTATGGGACAATGCCCCCTTTACTACCATTCGGGGCTATACTCCGCAGGACTTGGACATCAACCTGGATGCGGGGGAACAAATCTCGGTAACCACGGCGGTGGATTTCAATGTGCCCTTAACCGGCGAACGACAGGTAGACAAAATCTCCAACCCCACTGGAACCTGGAATTTCGGGTCCTTTGAATACGCACCTACCCCGGTTGAAGGTCATGCC
>SIAL01000095.1 GCA_009691815.1 Gemmataceae bacterium
GCCACATTAGAGAGGAGAAACCGCATTTTTGGGTGGGCCATCCCATCGAAGCCTTGGCCGCGGCGTACACCGGTTTGCGTCCTATTGGGCTTAGACGAAATATTTAGAACCCAATTCGCCCGCATTATTACCCATCGCAAAATAGCGAAACCAC
Organism: Gemmataceae bacterium; assembly: GCA_009691815.1. Taxonomy (GTDB): domain Bacteria; phylum Planctomycetota; class Planctomycetia; order Gemmatales; family Gemmataceae; genus SYLG01. Next base: position 155 of record SIAL01000095.1, read on the forward strand.
CAAGCTAGGTTGCCAGATTCGGCCCTTAACAAGGCGAGCGACGGGCGTTTCCGTTGGCAATCTTTACGAGCCGGATGCGGGAGCGACGGACAAATGAGGCACCAGACCAACAACTAGGCGAGCGGCAGGCGGAAGCCCGCTGATTCTATGGGGATTTTTGCTGGCCGGAATCGTCCGTTTTGCATTTGCGCCCCTGCTCGTTTTGTTTTTTCTTTACGAGCCGGACGCGTCAGCGTCGGACAAATGTTGCACCTACCTACACTTTATCCCACTGTCCGGTTTTTGGTGGCCAGACCAGTCGCTCACACGCCCCGGCACGGGTATATTCTCAAGAATTAGTGGCTCACGCCCACCGATCGCCTGGGTTTCGTGAATGGGTATGTCTTCCTTTTGGCAGGACCCAAATTCAAACCTCGGCAAACACCATTCCCGAAGCCTCACAGAGTTCCCGGCGCATTGCATCCATGGGTAGGGCAACTTCGTCCACGGCGTTTTTGAATAAATCGCCAACCAAAAGATCGATGATATGCCTTTTCATTTCCGGGTGTTTGCGGATGAAAGCCCCAAAGTTAAATCCCTCATAAAAAGCATAGACAAGTCGCTTCATGCGGTTCATTCCCTGAAGGAATTCCGGCTCCCACGAACCAAGGGTTTGTTGGCCAAGGTCGCCCCGAGCAAAGCCTTCAATGATGGCATCGGCAGCCATTTCACCGGATTTTAACGCAAGAAATACTCCCGAAGAATAGATCGGGTCCAAAAATCCAAAGGCATCCCCAACCAGCACCCATCCCGGTCCGGAAATCTGTTTCGATTGATAAGAAAAATCCTTGGTGGCGTAGTAGGGTCCAACCCGCTCCCCGACACTTACTCGTTTCAATACTGCCGGGCACCGACTCAATTCTCGATGAAACACCTCCTCATGGGTGCCACAATCGGGACCAAAAAGTTCGTCCATGGACGATACCACCCCCACCGAAAGCATATCGTTGTGCTGAGGGATATACCAAAACCAACCTTTTTTATCCTTGGTTGCGCAAACAAGGGTCGCTCCCTCATCGAGGCCCGCTTCACGGGACGCACCCCTGTAGTAGGTCCAAAGGGATGCTTTGCGAAGGTGTTTATCGGCCACTTTGAGCCCTAGTTTGTTCATGATGAGCGAACTTTGCCCGGTGGCATCCACCACCACATCACAAAAAATATCCTGTTCCCGTCCTTCGGAATCTCGAACATGAACTCCAACAGCCTTCGTGCCGTCCATTAGGACATCCATCGCCCTTAGCCCGTAACTCACCCTGACGCCATGTTCCTTGGCGTTTTCAAGGAGCATCGAATCGAACTCTTCCCGAACCACTTGCCAGGTTTGGGCGGCTTCATGAGGGTTGTTCTCGAAAAAATAAAACGGCTGCGATTCTTTGCCGGATTCCGATACAAATTGCACGGAATATTTCTTTTGAAAGCGGCTAGCCTTTATCTTGTCGAGGGCCCCTAATCGCTTTAGCGTCCAATAGGTGGCGGGCATCAAAGATTCACCGATATGAAAACGGGGGCCCTTTTCGCGCTCGAGGATTTGCACCGAATAGCCCGCTTGGGCACAGATTGTTCCCACCGTTGCCCCGGCAGGACCACCCCCGATGACAACGATTTGCGGGGGCTTGGCAAGGGGGTAGACCATGAATGGCACTCTAATAGTTGTTCAAACAAATAATAGCCCTTTAACCCTCCATTTGTCAATTGCAAAACCCTTTTTCTTCCCCTCCACCAGCATGGGTATGACATTTCACCCTAGAATTCCTTTTAGTGTTGGATGCGGATTGAACTTGGGAGGATGTTTCCCCATGCGTCCCAGATATGGCCTTCTAGCCGCAATGGTTTTTCTTGGCTTTCATCCAGCTTGGATGGTACCCGTTTCCGCTTGTTTTCCTTTGCAAAGGCAAGGTCGGGCGAATCCCTTTGCGGACGGGACCTTTTCCTTAAATTCCATGACCGCCCGTGAGGTGCTTGAGCTTCGTGTCCACTGTTTGCGGATGGCCAAAACCTTGATGGAGACCGATTCCCCGGAACTTTTGGAAAAAGCCTTGGAAAGTCCGGATTTCAAGCACAGAACCGCCGCCGCTATCACCTTGGGACTTAACCAAACCCCAAATGAAAACCTCTTTGGGCTTCTTCAGGACGGGCATGGTTTTGTTGCCCTGGCCCCACGGGAATCGTGCATCATCATCGCCATCAAAAAGCACCAGAAAAAGGATGTTGATTTCGGCCCCTTCCTTGACAGTTCCCCGGCGGAACGAAAAGCGGCAGCGGATATGTGGCGCGAATGGTTCAAAAAGAAAGGGGTCACCGTTCCTGGTCCCAAAAAACCAATGGAAGAAAAGCCGGTTAAGAAAGGGGATTCCCCAAAGGCCAACCCTGCCAAGGTCGAACCCGCCCCCACACAAAAGGAACCCAAGGATGATCCACCCCTCAATAATCCCTTAGTCCCACCGGTATAACCCTGGATTTTGCCCGAAAATGTGCCGATTTACCATAGACAACTCCGGGTGTAAGGAATGGAATAGTAAGACCTGCCTTAATCCCTCCCCAGAAACTCCCAATGGCCTGTAAACCTCAACTTTGTTGGATTGGCTGTGCCTTTTGGGCCACCTTTGCTTTTCCCGCCAAGGGCGAAGAACCGGTTGATTTTGAAAAACATATCCGTCCCCTTTTTGTGGAACATTGCCTTGCTTGCCATGGGCCGAAAAAACAGCAGGCCTCCCTAAGGTTGGATAGTCGAAATCACGCGCTTACCGGCGGTGAATCGGGGAAGGTGATTGTTCCGGGGAAACCGGATGCAAGCGCCCTGTACCAACACCTGTTGTCAGACGCCGAAAAACGGATGCCACCCAAAAACCCGCTTTCCAAAGAGCAGATAACAAAGATCCGCGACTGGATTTCTCAGGGCGCCAATTGGCCCAAAGAAACGGTTGTTGTTGCCGCCAAAGCGTCTGACCTTTGGGCGCTGAAAACGCCGGTTTCCCCTCCGATTCCCAAAGGGGTGGCCTCGATACCCTGCAAAGATCCGATCGACCGGTTTATTGCGGAAAAGATCCACAAGGAAGGGTTAGCTTTGGCCCCGGTCGCGGACCCACGCACCCTTTATCGACGGGCCTCCTTTGTCCTCACCGGCCTACCGCCCACCCCGGAAAAAATGGAGGCTTTTCTCAACGATAAGCGGCCGGATGCCTGGCAATGGGCCTTGGAAGAACTTTTCGAGGGAACCGCCCATTCCGAGCGCTGGGCGCGTCATTGGATGGATGTATCCCGGTATAGCGACACCAAAGGGTATGTCTTCTTTCAAGATGGCCAATATCCTTGGAGTTGGGCTTATCGCGATTGGCTTATCCGAGCCTTCCGGGAAGATAGGCGCTTTGATGGCTTTATCAAAGCCCAGATTGCCGCCGACCGACTCTTGGAAACAGGGCGCGGGCCCGTGGAAGATTTGCCCGCCTTGGGTTTTCTGGCCCTTGGTGGCCGCTTTATGAACAACAACCATGATATCATTGATGACCGCATTGATGTTGTTTCCCGTGGACTTTTGGGGCTAACCGTTACCTGTGCAAGGTGCCACGACCACAAATTCGATCCCGTAAGCATGGCGGATTACTACAGCCTTCACTCGGTTTTTGCCAACTCGGTGGAACCCGAGGTGCCTCCGCTGTTTGGCGCGCCTCCTATTACGCCCGAATACGAAGCATTTCGCAAGGAACTTGTCCTTCGCGAGGAAAAGCTAGTGCTTTTAATCCGCGAAAAACATCAGAAAAATTTGTCCGCCTCCAAAGAACGGCTGGCGGAACATTTGATTGTTCTCCAAACGCTTCGAGGCAAGCCCGCCCAAGATGATTTTATGCTTTTGACCGATCCCAATGAACCCAATCCGACCCTTCTCAAAAGGTGGCGGGTGTGGCTCGATTCACCCGCTCAAAAAACGGATCCGATTTGGGGACTTTGGTGGAGGATCGAAGGCCTTCCTCCCGAGGGGTTTGCCCAAAAATTGGCCCTCCTCCTTCAGGACAAAATCATCCAATCCCCCAAAGATCTCGTTGCGGGGATCGAAAAAGCCAAGCCCAACACCTTGGCTGAAGCCGCCAAAGCCTTTGCCGGGTTTGTTACCAAAACCCTCTCTCCCCAAGACAGGAATGCCCCTTGGAACACGCCCCAAGCAGCGTTTACCGACCTAGAGCTTTTTCCAGATCGACCTTCTCAGGCGGTCTTGCAGGATTTGCGAAAAAAGGTGGAGCAGTGGCGCATTGATGGCAAGGGTGCCCCGCCTAGGGCCCATGCCTTGGTGGATACGCCCGATCCCAAGCCCGGTCGGATATACCTTCGTGGCAACCCCCTTCGACCGGGTCCAGAGGCGGCACGAATCATCCCGCCGAGTATTGGTAGGTCGATGCCGATAACCTCCGGTTCAGGCCGCCTCGAATTGGCCGAAACCATCACACATGCGCAGCACCCGCTTTTGGTCCGGGTCTGGGTTAACCGGGTTTGGATGACCTGTTTTGGCGAAGGCCTTGTTCGCACCCCGGGCGATTTTGGCAGTCGCGGTGAGCCACCCACCCACCCGGAATTACTCGACCATTTGGCCCATTCGTTTATCGAGGATGGATGGTCCACCCGTCGGTTGCTAAGGCGCATTCTATCCAGTGCGTCGTGGGCCAGGTCGGTACAAATCCCCGCCGGTTCGCTTGAAAAGGATCCCGAAAATCGCCTATTGTCCCACCAGTCTTCACGAAGGCTTGATTTCGAGGCCCTGCGCGATTCCATGCTCCTTGTTTCCGGAAGGTTGAACCCCTCGGTAAGCGGCCCCTCTTCCAAGGATTTGAATGCACCAAGGCGGACACTGTACTTGCACATTGACAGGCTTCAGATACCGGGCATTTTAAGGAATTTTGATTTTCCCTCGCCGGATGCAACCTCCCCTAAACGAGATCAAACAACGACACCCATACAGGCGCTTTGGCTTTTGAATAATCCGTTCGGCATGGTCTGTGCCGAGGGCCTTGCCAAGCGGGCGGGCGATTCGGCCAAGGCCGATGCTTGGACCAATGCCCTTTTTCGCATTGCTTTGCAAAGACCGCCTAGTAAAGAAGAGACGACAACCATTAAAGATTTTTTAACCAAACAGGGACCAGACGGCCCGGTCCGGGCGGCCCAGGCACTTTTGGCGTCCAACGAATTTACCTTTGTGGATTGAAACACGAATGAAACAAAAAGGATCGATCTTAGAGCTTGTCAATCGCCGGGGATTCCTGGGGGCCCTTCCCTACGGCCTTGGCGCCACCGCCATGGCCTTAACCAATCCCGCAACCGCTGGCGACTTGACCCCACACCCATCGCGATTTCCCGGCAAAGCCAAACGCGTCGTTCACCTGTTCATGAATGGCGGTCCAAGCCAAGTTGACACCTTCGACCCAAAGCCACTCCTCGACAAGTATCATGGAAAACCTGTTCCAGAAGCCTCCTTGCGCACGGAACGAAAGACCGCGGGCGTCATGCGCTCGCCTTTTAAGTTTCAAAAATATGGCCAATCCGGGCTCGAAGTAAGTGAACTGTTTCACCTTACCGCGACGCGCCATGCGGATAGGCTTTGTGTGGTTCGGTCCATGTTCGCCGAGGTTCCCAACCACGAACCCTCGCTGATGTTAATGAATACGGGCGATGGCCGCTTGCCTCGCCCTAGCCTTGGGTCATGGTTGCTTTATGGGCTGGGCACCGAGGGGGAAAACTTGCCCGCGTTTGTGGTGCTTTGCCCGGGTGGCTTGCCCATCGTTGGCGTGCAAAACTGGCGTAGTGCTTTTCTGCCGGGTGCCTTCCAAGGGGTTCACCTTGACACTTCTCAAACCGACCCAACCAAGTTATTGGAGAATCTCAAACACCAAAAGTGGAACTCCAATGATCGACGGGAACAGATGAATTTACTGGCCAAGCTCAACCTTGAACATTTGGCGAAGCATCCTGGAAAGGATGCCGCCCATGCCGCCATGGAGGCACGAATGGAATCGTTTGAGTTGGCGTATCGAATGCAGGCCGAAGCCCTTGGGGCTTTGGATCTTTCCGACGAACCAAAGATCCTCAAAGACCGCTATGGTGATACGATCCATGGTCGCCAACTCATGCTGACAAGACGACTTTTGGAACGGGGGGTCCGTATGGTTCAGGTGTGGAGCGGCGGTGGCCAACCATGGGACAACCATGACGGATTGGATGGCCAACACCGCTCTCTTTCCCGAAGCTGGGACCAACCCATTTGCGCCTTTTTGGACGACTTATTGCAAAGAGGGATGCTTGAAGACACTCTTGTTCTTTGGGGTGGCGAGTTTGGCAGGACTCCGGTTGCCGAACTGCCCGGTTTGTCGGGGCGCGATCACAACCACTATGGATTTTCCGTTTGGATGGCCGGAGGCGGGGTCCGTGGTGGGACAACCTACGGGGCGACCGACGACTTTGGATTTCAGGCGGTGGAGAAACCCGTAAGTGTGCATGACCTTCACGCGACCATGCTTCACTTGCTAGGATTTGATCATGAAAAACTAACCTTTCGTTATGCCGGTCGAGATTTTCGCTTAACCGATGTTCATGGTGAAGTGGTTCGGGGCCTATTAGCATGAAAAAGAATTCCAATATCCATTGGAATCTGGGTGCCCCCGAAACCAAAGCCTTTCAATTGCTTTGTCGGAGGGGGTTTGTTCGCCTTGGTCTCGGGGCCGGATTGGGGTTGGGCAACCTGCTACAAGCACGGGCCGCAGGAGGCGTTCAACCCATTGAACCCCTCGCCAAACCGATTCGTGCCTGCATCCTTATCTTTCAATACGGTGGCCCAAGCCATATTGACACATTCGATCCCAAACCCAATGCGCCCGCCGAAATTCGAGGAGAGTTCAAGACCATTGCCACACCCGTTCCGGGGCTAAGGGTGACGGAACACCTTCCCAATCTTGCCAGGCTGGCCAACAAGTTTGCCCTAATCCGAAGCGTTACCCATTCGGCCAGGCTACACGATTCGGCTTCCATTCACGCCCTAACCGGCAGGCCGCTGGATGGCCCGGATCGTGAGCTGTTCGCCCCTTTGCCTCAGGTCTACCCCTCCATGGGAAGCGCCGTGGCCAAGTTCCACCGAGGCAGTGGCAAGGTCCCTTTTGCGGCGCTTCCTTTTACCTATCACAATGTGGTGCCCACCCCCAGCCAAGGCGGTGGCATTCTGGGAAAAAACGCCGATCCCCTTCGCATCGAGGTGGATGTCAACGACAAGCGATATGCGGTGGAAAGCCTGATACCCTCGGCGGATCTTGGGCCAGATCGTCAAAAAACAAGGGATGGTCTATTTCAGGCCCTTTCCAACAAAACTTCTTATTTCGACAAATCCGATGTTCAAAATGCGATTTACAAAAAGGCCTATGAACTTTTGGCCAACGCAAAAATTCGCGAAGCACTCGACCTGAGGAAGGAACCCGAATCGATTCGCGAACGCTATGGTTACGATTTTGAGCCAAAAGCGGGGGGCTCCGCCGCTGAGCTGGGTCATGCCCGCCAAATGCGTGGCCAAAACCTCCTTGTGGCAAGGCGGTTAATCGAAGCCGGCGTGACCTTTGTTCAAGTGAACGACTTTAGGCAACAGGGCCAAAATTGGGATGCTCATGCCGACGGTTTTCGCCAACATAAAGAAGCCCTCCTGCCCATGGCGGACAGATCGATTTCCGCACTTATCGAAGATCTCGAGGAACGGGGACTTTTGGAATCCACCTTGGTAATGGTGACTGGAGAATTTGGCAGAACACCCCGAATCAACACCACCGGCGGACGCGACCATTGGCCCGATTGTTACACCGTTCTCATGGCGGGCGGTGGGGTAAGAGGGGGGGCTGTCTATGGGTCAAGCGATCGACAAGGAGCCTATCCCGCCTCGTTCCCAGTAATTCCAGGAGACTTGGCGGCAACGGTTTATTGGCGCTTTGGCATCAATCCCGCCACCGAAATCTACGATCAGGCGGGGAGGCCTCTTCGACTGGCCGCCGGAGACCCGATTGAGCGTCTTTTCTCTTGATGACTTTGCCGATTGGTCAAGAGAACGCTTTATGACCTCGGTACTTGCCGATACAATTGCCTTTGCATGAATCAAAAATCCAATCAACTTGTATCGGCCCCTTTCAAAAGCAACCCATCCAAGGCCCGGCTTCCTTGGCCGGATATTCTTTCCACCTTTTTTTGCGCCCTTTTTGGTTCCGCCGCCATTTGGGCGGCACAAACCGAACAGCAACACGGGTTGTTCCTTGCCCTTTGCATCGCGGCCTTCCTTGCGGGCGGCTGGAGTCCCACCCTTAGTACCCTAGAAGGTCTACCCAGCGGCAAAATCAATGTCGACCTCCTCATGATTTTTGCCGCATTGGGCGCCGCCTCCATCGGCGATTGGATGGAAGGGGCAATCCTCCTTTTCCTCTTCTCTTTTTCCGGAACGCTTGAATCCTTCGCCATGTACCGGACAACAAGGTCCATCGAGTCCTTGATCAACCTACGCCCACGCGAGGCCATGCTTTTGGACGCCACCGGAGAGCGATTGATTCCGGTAGATTCGTTGAAAATCAACGACCGGGTTCGCGTCAGGCCCGGGGAACTGTTTCCGGTCGATGGCGAAACCATGGAGGGTGAGACTTGGGCCGATGAAGCCACCCTTACGGGTGAAAGCGAAATGATTTCAAAACCGGTCGGATCCCTCGTTTTTGCGGGAACCATCAACGGTCAAGGTAGCGTAATCGTTCGGATGACAAAGGCGGGAGATGATTCAACCCTAGCCCGCATTGTAAAGATGGTACATGAGGCACAAGCCCAAAAAACCCCCACCCAGCGGCTGGTGGAATCTTGGCAAAAACCCTATGTGATTGGGGTCTTTATTGGCGCGTTGCTAGCCTTTTTCGGGGGTAAGCTCATCCACACCCAATCCTGGCACGATGCTTTTTATCATGCCATGGTGCTGTTGGTCGCGGCTTCCCCATGTGCCATCGTTCTTAGCTCTCCGGCGGTGATGCTCTCGGCCATCGCCCGTGCCGCCCGCCACGGGGTCCTTTTCAAAGGGGCCGTGCATATGGAAACCCTAGGCAATGTGGAATGTATCGCCTTTGACAAAACGGGCACCATAACCATGGGAAAACCATTGGTAACCGACCTTTGGGTCCAAACCGAAGGGCAAGCTAACCGCGCCGATGATCTCCTCCGGTTGGCGGCGGCTGTCGAACACCATAGCGAGCATCCCCTCGGTGTTCCGGTGGTCAAAGAAGCCAAAGTTAAAGGCCTTTTTCCATCCACACTATCTGTTGATGGCTTTCAAAGCCTCACCGGCAATGGCGTCTGGGCAAGGGTCCAAGAGCCGGGCTTTCCCTGGTTTTGGGTTGGTATTGGAAGGGAATCCCTTTTCACCGAAAGGGGAATTACCCCACCGCTGATGGTTATCGAACAGGCGGATCGCCTCCGAGGGGAGGGAAAAACGGCCCTGATCGTCCTTAGCCACAATATCGGTGAAACCACTCCATTGACCTACGGGGTTATTGCTGTTGCCGACAAAATTCGACCTGAGGCCAAGGCCACCATTGAAACCCTCCGGCAAATGGGCATTAAGAAAACCATCATTCTCACCGGGGACCATGAACGGGTGGCACAAATCATTGGTCGTGAACTGGGAGTGGATGAGATAAGGGCCGGACTCTTGCCCGAACAAAAAGTCTTCGAGTTGGCCCGCCTTAAAGAAAACGAAACCAAGGTGGCCATGGTCGGCGACGGCGTAAATGACGCTCCCGCTCTTGCGGCGGCCTCGGTGGGAATTGCCATGGGGGGCGCCGGGACCGATGCGGCCCTAGAAGTCGCCGATGTGGTGCTTATGCGCGATGACCTTGGTGGATTGCCTTTCGCCGTTGGAATCAGTCGCTTAGCCCGCCAACGCGTTCATCAGAATATGAAGTTCTCGTTTGGGGTTATTGGGCTCTTGATTGTGAGCACATTTCTCGATTTACCCCTCTGGATGGGGGTAATAGGTCACGAGGGAAGCACCGTTTTGGTGGGTCTTAACGGCCTTAGACTCCTGTGGGAACGGATTCCGGGAGCGAATAAACCCATCACGAATTAAGGCAAGTTTT
>SIAL01000096.1 GCA_009691815.1 Gemmataceae bacterium
CGGGCCAATAACCAAGCGATCGCCGCGCCCCCAAGGCCAGTCGCCATTCGGTCAAAACAGGTTCTTCGGTCGATATGATCCATGGCGATTGATCCTATCTAAGGTCCAAAAATTCGCTGGAATTAAAAACCGCCCAGGAAACGGAATCTAAGCCAAAATTTTGGGCCACAAAAAGGGCCTTGTCGCGCTCGCCTGGTGTTATTGATCGACTGTACACACGAAGCCAAAGCTGGTCCAAGGCCTTTTCCAATTTTCCATCCGACCCTTGGATAAGGGTTGCCGCCAATTGTTTGGAACGCTTTTGAACAAAAGGATCATTCATTAACGCAAGGGCCTGAAGGGGGGTCGTGGTTTGGCTGCGGCGGGCTGTGCGAACGGTCGGATCGGGACAATCAAACGCTTCGAGAATGGCGTTTCGGGCCGAACGAATGACCATAAGGTAGATGGATCGAGCCAAAAACGCCGGATTTTCGACCACAATGGGTTTGTAAAAAACCGAGTTGAACGACTGAATGTTAAATGGTCGGATACCCGGCCCGCTGGATTGTTGTCCCAATTCCCCGGAGATAAAAAGCATACTGTCGCGAATCGCCTCGGCATCAAGTCTTCGTGGGGGATAACGCCATAATAATCTACTTTGGCCATCCTTTTTCCATTCGATGGGACGATCCGCCGAGGATTGACGATAGGTCTCTGACATAACGATTAGCTTGTGAATCGGTTTGGATTTGAAACCATTATCCCGCAAACTCGTGGCAAGGAAATCAAGTAATTCAGGGTGAGTCGGGAGGTTACCTTGGTGACCAAAATCGCTGGAGGAATCAACCAAACCGGTACCAAAATGGTTTTGCCAAAGTCGATTGACCCACACTCGAGCCAAAAGGGGATTATTGGCATGACCTATCCACCGGGCCAAAGCCATTCGCCTGTCGGCGTCGGGGCCATCGACAGCAAGGGCGAATTCAGCATGGGCATGTTTGAGAAGGTTCAAAGCACCCGGTTTGGCATCAGCCTGTGGGCGTTCGATGTCGCCTCTGGTGAATACCTTTTGGATACCGGGGGGGGAGGAAACCACTGCAAAGGTCTGGGGATCCGGTTCGGGTGGTGGCTTTACGGTCTTTTCCAAAGCGGTCCGTTCTGCCAAAAGTCGGTGCCATGCTTTCAAATCCGCCGGGCTTAAGAGATTTAAAAGGAAAGAAATACCATCCGCTCTTGGTCCTGCCCGAAAAGAGCTCATGATTTCAAAAGGCAATAGCGCCCGGGTGTGAACTCTTGCCTCGGGGATTTTCCCGGCAAAATAAGGGGTTCCACCACCAAAATGGCGGAGCCCAACAATCACCCGAACTTGACCAGGGGCGGTTCGAAACAGGTCCGCCATGGGTTTATAGGAAGCCCCATAGGGAACTCCGTTTCGAAACATTTGGATGGTGCCGTCCGCGTGATAGACGGCGGCTAAATGAATCAAATCCGCAGACGCTGTCTCCCGGGGTGCCCCAAGTGGGCCAAGGGGCTTGCTTCGAACATGGCCATCGCTTCCCGCAACCCAAAAGCCGCGTTCCAATTCGCCGAGGACGATCGAGTCAAACCGTGTTCCATCGAGGGTTTCGATGCCCACAACACCCCCTCCGGATTGGGTCAGGTTCGCGGGGTGAACCCATGCTTCAAGAGTTTTTTCTCCCAGTTCAAAAGTCAGGGGTGGGGATCGGAAAAAGGCCCCTGTCCCGTTCAACACGAGAACTTCTTTTTCCAGTTTGGCCCCTGATACCAACTCGCCCAACGGGGCTTCCTTTTTCCAAAAGGAATAGCGGACTCTTGGGGAAGGGGTTAACCGTGGGGTTACTGATTTATTGCTTACCTTTGACAAAATGGATTCGAGCCTTTGATCAATATTGCTCATTTTTAACTGAAATTCGTCCATTTCCGCTTTTCGAAGGGCGAGATCCGCCGAGGACCTGATTCCCCGGTCGCCCCGCTTGACCCCACCAAGGGCGGCTTTGAATTGATGGTATTCCGTTAGCGAAATGGGATCGAACTTGTGGTCATGGCACCTTGCGCAATGGACCGTCAGTCCGAGAAACGCCTGGGCGGTTGTTCCTACCAACTCTTCCAGTTCATCTTCACGGGCCCGTTCCCGAATGGCTTTGGACGAGGAGCCGTTGCCCGCCTGATCATAGGGCCCTGAAACGAGAAACCCGGTGGCAATCACCCCGTCCAAATTGGCTCCGGGAAGAAGGTCCCCCGCTATTTGTAATTGGACAAAGTCAAGATAGCTAATGTCTTTGTTTAACGCGTCCACCACCCAGTCGCGATACCTCCAGGCATGATCTCTGGGCCGGTCGTATTCGAAACCGTGACTTTCCGCAAAGCGGGCGACATCCAGCCAATGACGGGCCCAACGCTGGCCATAGGCTTTGGAGGCCAGAAGCTTATCCACCTCGGTTTCGAAAGCCTTTTCCGTTGGGTTAGCAAGAAACCGGCCCAAATCCTCGGGGCGAGGCGGTAGGCCTACAAGGTCTAAATGCAGTCGCCGTAAAAGAGTAGATGGATCGGCGGGAACCGAACCGATCATTCCCTCCTTTGCCAAACCTTTGGCGACAAAACGATCAATGGGGTTGGTGTCCCATGCTTTTAGGGAGTTGGGCCACGAAGGGGGTAAGGACGGAATTGCCACCTTGGTCAATGGTTGCCATGACCAAAAAGCTTCAACGGGCTTAGCCTCTTGAGAAAGGGCGGGCGACTGGGCGGATGTGTATGCGATTCCTAGGGATAATACACATCCTAAAAGGAGATTCAAAACAGGGTAGGCGTATCCCATGGGAGAGGATCCCGGGGAAAAGGGTTGGGGGGAAGCCACAATAACATTTTGGGTATTAACAAGGTTTCCTACAAGAAAAAATCGCAGCCTTTGGTGAATTTCAGCAAAATACCAAGGCGGAATCCTCCAGAACCAAGGAAAGGCCTCTTTCACCATGAAGCTACCCGGTTTATTTGCCAGTTTCCTGTTCCTTGGAGGGACCGTTGGAACAATATGGGCCCAAGAGGTTGCTGGGGAGAAGGACCAGTGGTCGAAAATCGAAGACATTCGTTTTGTGGCGGAATGCGACAAAACCGTGCAAAACTATGTTCTTATGCTACCGCCAAAATATCGGGTTGACCAACCCGTGGATCTGCTTGTCGCCCTCCATGGTCACGGTTCGGATCGTTGGCAATTTGCCAAGGATGGGAGGCCGGAATGCAAGGCGGCAAGGGATTTTGCCAGGGAAAAGGGGATGATCTATCTTTGTCCTGATTACCGCGCAACGACTTCTTGGATGGGACCCAAGGCGGAGGCCGACATGGTTCAAATACTTTGGGACTTGCGAAAAAAGCACAAGGTGTCGAGGGTTTTTCTAACGGGGGGGTCGATGGGAGGTTCCGCGGCCCTTACCTTTGCGGCGCTTCATCCAGAACTCGTTGCCGGGGTGGCCTCCATGAACGGAACCGCCAATCATTTGGAATATGACCAATTCCAAGAAGCGATTGCCGCCTCATTTGGTGGCCCGAAATCCCGCTTGGCAGGAGAGTACAAAGCGCGAAGCGCGGAATATTGGCCGGAACGGCTCACCATGCCCATCGGTTTTACCACGGGGGGCAAGGATTCCCTCGTACCACCACAGAGTTGCCTTCGCCTTGCAAAAGTGTTGCGGGCCCTTGGCCGGGATGTGTTAATCCTTCACCGTGATCAGGGTGGTCACGAAACCAACTTGGCCGATGCCAGGGCCATTCTCGATTTTGTTCATCAAAAAGCCAAGCCCTAGGAGGGGCGGTTTTTCTTTGCGCAGATTAGCGCTGAGCGACTTGGAGTGAAGCCACTTGCCGTGAGGCCTTTCGGAAACTCGGGATTTGACCTCCTCGGATTGCTAAAAAACCAAGGCCCAATTTCGATCAGGCTTCCTCTTTAATCGGTTTTTTTCCCGCCCACCAATCCCCCAAATCCTCCCACAGGCTGTAGGCGATCGGCGTTAAAAGCAAGGTCAATAAAAGGCTAAGGAGTTGACCGCCTAGGATCAGTTTAGCCATGCCCGCTCGGGTGTTGGCACCAGGTCCTTGGCCCAAAGCCATGGGCACCATGGCCGCCAAAAGCATAATGGTCGTCATCATGATCGGTCTCAGTCGGGTGGCGTTGGCCTCGATAATGGCCTGAGTTCGTGGCAGTCCCCGATCCCTAAGGGTGTTCATATAGTCGATTTGAAGGATGCCGTTTTTCTTCACAATTCCAAAGAGCATGAAAAGACCAAACATCGCATAAATATCCAGGTTTGTCCTTAATAACCAGAGCGACAAAAGCGCAAAGGGAATCGTAAGGGGAAGGGCCATCAGGATGGAGATGGGGTGGACAAAACTTTCGAATTGCGCCGCCAAAATCATGTACATGAACAAAAAGGCCAGACCAAAGGCGATGGCGAAATTGGCGTTCGATTCGGCAAGGGTCTTGGCCCTTCCGATAAATTCCCAGCGGTATTGCGGGGGCAAGTCCATTGTTTTCACAAAATCACCCAAGCTGACAACCGCTTCACCTAGAGAATTGCCCTCCAAATTGGCCGAAATGACAACTTGCCTTTGCCTTCCAAACCTGTCAATGGTGTTGGGGCCAAGCGCCCTTTCCAATCGAACCACGGTTCCCAAACGGGCGACACCCGTGGAGGTTTTGGTGGAAGGAACCGTCAACCGGGTAATTGCCTCGGGATCGCTTCGAAAATCTCGATCGGCCCGCAACCAGACATCATAAAGCTCATCAAACTCGCGATATTTGGTAATCGGTAGGCCACCGACAAGAATATTGACCGAGGAAGAAACGGATTCAATACTGACACCCAAATCGGAAAGGCGTTCGCGATCAGGTCGAATGCGAAGTTCCGGTTTTCTGAGAGAAAGGCTGGTATCCACATCGACGAAATAGCCCTGTTCTTTCATCCAACTAGCAATTTGGGCGGAATACTCACCAAGTTTTGCCATGTCCGGGCCCCGGAGATTGAAGTCAATCTCTACTTGGCGAAAACCTGAACCCTGAAAGGCGGAAACATCTTGGACCGCGGCGCGTAGATCCGGATAGTCTTCCAAAACCTCGCGAGCCTTGGCCATAACATCAAACTGACTGTACGATAGGCGACCGAATCCAACGGACCGAGCGGCCTGATTGAGGATCTTACCGATACCCATTTCCGGATTTCCAAGATACACAAACGGTTTAAAGGGACGATCCGCCAAGTCGGCAAGCCTCACATAGACACTACCCTTGGTAACATCCCCCTGACCCTTGGTAATGCGGGCGCTCGTTTCACCAATAACGGTATAGGTTTCAAGGACTCCGGGAAGGCGCCGGAATCGCCCCTCGACTTCCCCCATGACCTCATCGCCCCGGGACAAAGTGTATCCCTCGGGTAAGGTTGCGACCAATTCAAATTCGCTCTGATCATCCCTGGGAACAAAATCCTTTCCTAAGGCACCATAAATAATCGGTGTCGACAAAAACACCAGCAAACTGGCCACAACTATCACCCAACGATGTTTAAGCGACCAACGGAGGCAGGCCAAATATCCCCACTCGGTCAAGCGCCAAAAAAGGCCGCTTTTACTCCCCTTTTGGTCGGCGGCAGGCATGCGCAAAAAGCGTGAACAGAGCATGGGAGTGAGGGTGAAGGAAATAAACATACTCATCAAAAGGGCAAAACCCACGACAAAACCGAAACTTGAAAAAAAGCGTCCCACACGGCCACCCATAAAGGCAACGGGAATAAAAATCACCATGAGGGAAAGGGTTGTGGCAATCACCGCCAATGCGATCTCGCCGGTCGCTTCGGATGCCGCTTGCCGGGCGGGAACCCGTTTTTCTTCCATGAAACGAAAAATGTTTTCGTGAACCACAACCGCATCGTCGATAACGATACCAATGGCGAGAATTAACCCCAACAAGGTAATGTTGTTGAGGGTAAATCCCATGGCATCCATCAAAACAAAAGTACCCAAAATTGAACAAGGAATGGAAAGGCTGGCAATGACGGTGGTGCGCCAGTCGCGCATGAAAATCAATATGGTCAAGCTGACCAGCAGCGCGGCGAGGAGGAGGTGAATTTTAACTTCGTTGATGGAATGCCGGATAAAACGGGATTGATCCCGGAGGATTTCGACCTGAATGTCTTCGGGTAAATCGGGAAGTATTTTCGCCAAGCGGGCCAGCACACTATCCACCACCGCCACGGTGTTGGATCCTGATTGTTTCATGACCACCAAGCTGACGGCATTGTCGCCCAGCGGTTGGTTCATGGGGTTTTTTCCGCCAACCCAAAGCCGGGCCAAGCCGCGGGGTTCCTCGAAAGAATCCTCCACCCGGCCAATGTCTTCGATACGAATGGGCTGGTTGTTTCTATTGGCGATGATTAGTTTCTCAAAATCGCGGGGATTTTCGACCCGGCCCAAGGTGCGAAGGACAATTTCTCCCTTTCCTTGATCGACTCGGCCACCGGGCTGTTCCTGGTTTTCACGAACCAATGCTTTACGGATATCTTCGATCGACAAATTGGGATACTTTAGGATTTTGTCCGGATCGACAAACACATTGATTGCCCGTTCCCGGCCACCCACCAAGGTTACCGCCCCGACACCCATAATCGTTTCAAGATCTTCCTTGATTCGTTTTTTGGCAATCTCGGTTACCTCGCGCAAATCCCTCATTCCCGAGATGGCCATGGTCACCACGGGTGCCGCATCAAGATCGAACCGGTCGATGATGGGAGTGTCAGTTCCCTCGGGAAGTTGGCTCAGGATAGAACGGATTTTGGCATCGACTTCTTGGGCCGCCACCGCCCCGCCTTTTTCAAGGATGAACTGTATGGTAACCGACGAAATCCCTTCTTTGGTGGTGGAGCGCAGCTCGTCAATCCCGGATATCGTGTTGACGATTTCCTCAATGGGCCGGGTAACCGAGGTCTCCATCTCTTCGGAACTGGCGCCCCGGAGGGTGGTGGTGACAACCACAACGGGCAAATCCACATTGGGGAATAGGTCTACCCCAAGCCGAAAATACGAGGCCACCCCCAAGACCAGCGGAGCGGCAAGGAGCATGACCGTGAATACGGGCCTGCGTATACAAAGATCCCAAAGGTTCACTTGGAAACCCTCGGTTCGGTTTCAAAGGTTTCTATGGGTTTGCGAATGCGAACCTCTCGACCCCGGTGCAATTGGGATTGGCCACTGGTTACAACCATTTCTCCGACTTTCAAATCGCCCATCACCTCTACCCATGCCGACTCTTGACCCTTGGCGCCAACAACCATGCGAACGCCTGTTTCCACCGGAACTTCCACCGCTTTGCCTTCCCGAACCACAAATACCTTGACCACTCCCGCATAGTTGAGAACCGATTCCTCGGGAACCGTGAGGGCTTTTTCATCTACTCTGGTTTGAATGGAAGCCTTGGCAAAGCTGCCGGAATGGAGCAGTTTTTCCATGTTGGGGACATCCACTTCGATTTGAAAGGTGCGATTGATCCGGTCGATGCTTGGGTTAATGCGGGCCACGGTGCCTTGGAATATACGACCCCGGTAGGACTCCACCTCAAGGTCCACCAATTGTCCCAAACGGACTTCGGAAAGATGCCGTTCCGGGACCGCCGCCTGAAGTTTGAGAGGATTATCGATCACCAGTTTGAAAGCGGACATGGAGGTTGAAGGCGAGGTTTTGAGCAGTTCTCCTTGGGTTACCAACCTTTGAGTGACGGCATATTCTACAATTTTTGCATCCTTTAAGGTTGTTTTAGGCTCTGGTATCCTAACCTTGGTGTCCGCCAATCGCTGTTTGGCCGTGTTGAGTTGAGCTTGCCTTAATTGGGCCGAGGCTAGGGTTGTCTGGGCATCCAAAATGGCTTGGCGATAATTGGCGTTGGCCACCCGGTTCTCCGTATCCGCCTGTTCCCGTTCCTCGGGCGATGTTGTTCCCCCAAGTCGAAATAGCCGATCTTTGCGTATTTGACTGTTTTTTTCCAGAAATCCGGCTCGAACCACCAGTGGGATCTGGTTGACATCCACCGGTCCTTGGGGAAGCGTCTTTAACCCGACTTTGGAAAGTTCCAATTCCAAAGCTTTTTGGGCCTCCGATTCCGCAAGGAGAAAATCCGTGTCATCAATGATCAATAGGAGGTCACCTGGTTTGACCCGGTCTCCCACATCCACCAAGGTATTAAGGATTCGCCCTTCGACCTTGGGGGTGATGGTGATTTCTTCCTGACCGTAAAGGGACCCCACGCCTTTGACAAGGCGCTGACTGCGCCGGTGGGTAACCGGGGCAACGGTAACGGCGACCGGTTTGAAGACCTTGTGGGTTGTGGGAGCCTTTTCGGCAAGTTCCTTCCCGGCTTTTTCCAGCGGTTTATTGGCGCCGGGGCCATGATGTTTGTACCAGAACCCGCCACCCAAACCGACCGCAAGCAAAAGGATACCAATAATAAACGGTTTCATTGTTTTTTTCCGACCTTTCCGTTTTCCGGATTCCCCATGTCGGGAAATTCTTTCCGGGCCTTTGAGCCCAGAATTCCATGAAACACCAAATCAAGAATGTCTTTGGCTTGGATTTCCGGGGCAACCATTCGACCGCCATGGTGGTTGGCAAACATTGTGCCATAAAGAAGATCGCCAATGGCGTCTAGCATACCATCTAGGCGACCTTGGCGAACCCGCCCCTGTCCCATCAATTCCCGAAACACTTCACTCCACCGTTTTCTGTCTTGTTCCCGTTGCACGAAATAGGCCGATTTCCCTTTGCCCGGAAAAACCGCCCGCTCGATAAGGAATAATTCCACCAATTCGGGTCTTGCCCGGAAAAACCCAAGGTAGGCTTCGATGGCGCTGGCAAAACAGGCAAGGGCGTCGGAACCCAGAGGAATTTTTTGGTTGATCAAGGTCATCAATTCGGTCAATCCACGGGCAAGGGTCGCTCGAAATAGCGATTCTTTGGTGGCGAAATAGCGATAGATGGTGCCCTTGCCAATTCCCAACTCGTTGGCAATCACTTGGAGGTCGGTCTCTTGATAGCCCAGGCGGGCAAAATGGCTGGTCGCCGCGGTAAGGATCTGTTCGGTTCGGTGGCGGAGTAGGTCGGGATTCCTTGGCCGTCCCCGGGTGGTGGTTGTTTTTCTGAGGGGAGGCGAAGAGGTTGGCACGGTAAAAGAAACTCCGGCGAATTAGCGGACTGACGCGTCCGTCCTGTTAATTATCAGACGATTCCGACCGTTCTTCAACCCAAGACCCTTATTCGGACACAATCTTCATGGAGTTTCGAATGGCAAAAAACACCGGCTCGATTTCCGCAATCGTATAGTCATCGCATTGAAATAGTAAAAATATCGTCCCCTCTTCCGAGGGGGTTGCCAACATTTTGCACACATTGCTCAAATCATAACAGAAAAAACGAACCTCGTATCCTATGGCGGGAAACCCGCATAAATCTCCCTTGAAACCCTCGATTTCCATTTCCGGGTAATCTTCTTTGAGGACTTCAAGCGTCGCTTCAATCAGCTCATCATCGGTGGCTTCCAAATCCGAAACCACGATCATCATGGCGGTTCCGGGCCCTTGGAGTGTCACCCGCCAAGAATCCTCGGACACCTCAAGGTCCACCTTCCAGGAAGAGGGATGTCTCATCTCGAAAAAACCGTGCTCGAACCTAGTATCGAGGACGGGAACGGGGTTCATTTGGTTTTCCCGAAGGAGCCTTGGATGAAGTGAATCAAGTGCTGGAGACGGGACTTGAACCCGTACGGGGGGATTACCACCCTTCGGATTTTAAGTCCGATGCGTCTGCCGATTCCGCCACTCCAGCGATTTTTGTTATCTTATCATTTTTGCCCAAAAATAAAGCGGGAGCCGGGGCAAGATTTCCTAGTCAAAAAGGCCAAGTTGATCCAACGATGTCTTGGGTTTGGACTTTGGGCGAATGGGTAAAGGGTCTCCTCCCGTTGACCATGGGGCAAGGAGTTCCGGCCCTTCCTCCGCCACCCGATTTACCCGCGTCGATACTGCCAATGGGGTCATTTCCTTTCCCGGAAACGCGCCAATTACCCGGTTCCAAAGGGGATCCACCGATTGGTTTGTATCCAGCCACGCCGCCCAATCGCCTTCCTCAAGAATGACCGGCATACGATCATGATATTCTTGCAACCAACCTTGAGATGGGGTGGTGAGGATGGTGCAAGTCGCCAAAATAGGTTGCGATTCTTCGGTGCGACCATCCCCGGGT
>SIAL01000097.1 GCA_009691815.1 Gemmataceae bacterium
CACACCCATTTCTACGACCCGATGCGACCCGAGGGTATTCCCTGGCCAGAAAAGGGAACTTCCTTATACCGAACGGTTTTGCCCAAAGACCTTCGGGCCCTTAAACAGTTTCGCCCGGTAACCGGTACCGTCATTGTCGAAGCCAGTTCTCGCCTCGAGGACAACCAGTGGCTTCTGGACATTGCCAAGGATGATCCCTTCATCGTGGGAATTGTCGGCAGGCTTGAACCCGCAACCTTGGAGTTTGGCAACCAAGTAAAACGATTTGCGGCCAATCCCCTTTTCCGGGGCATCCGGGTTTCCTCCGATTTGGTAGCAAGTTTGTTGGAAAAAGGGACATTAGGGGACCTCAAAGTAGTTGCGGATTCGGATTTGGCGCTTGATGTCAATGGCGGGCCGGAAACCCCGGCGATATTAGCCAAACTTGCCAAGAAACTCCCTTCGTTGCGGATTGTCCTAAACCATATCGGCAATGTCCGAATCACTTCGGAAGGACCCCCTTTGGCCTGGTGCGAAGGGATCCAAAAGGCTTCTTTGTTTAAAAACATTTTTTGCAAAGTCTCGGCGCTAGTCGAAGGAGCAGCCCGCGACGGCAAACGCCCGCCCAAAGATCTTGCTTTTTATAGACCCTACCTTAATGTTGTTTGGAATGCGTTTGGATATGAACGGGTGATTTATGGAAGCAATTGGCCGGTTTCCGAATTGGCCGCCGCTTATGTGACGCTCCAACAAATTGTCATGGAATATGCCATTGAAAAGGGGGGAAATACCATGGAACGCTTCTGTTCTCTGAACGCCAAACAGGCTTATAAATGGGTCGAGCGACCAGGCCGCCGAGGATAAGTATTACTCCAAGCGTCAAATACCGTAAGGGGGTATTGTCCTTCGGCCGAGCGTCTGGCCCGAAGGCACGAAAAAATGCAACCGGCCAGGTCGAAAACGCAAATCGGACGCGTTCGGCTCGTTAGAATCCCCATAGAATCAGCGGGCTTCCGCCCGCCGCTCGCCTAGTTGTTGGCCTGTTGCATCATTTGTCCGCGCGGACGCGTCCGGCTCGTAAAGAATACCAACGGAAACGCCCGCCGGGCACCAGAAACATCAATAGGTACCAATAAAAGAATCAGCGGGCTTCCGCCCGCCGCTCGCCTAGTTGTTGGCCTAATAGGACATTTCATCGAAAATTGGTAGTTTAATGGTCCGGGCAGGAAATTTCATGGCAAATGCCATCACATGGGCATTAGGGGCGTTTGCGTGGCCTGTTATCCGGGGGCTTCGGCTTTGGGGGGACATCCTCTTCGACAAGAATCGCCATGATCGGTTGATCCGCGTCCTCCTTGGAAGCGTGCCCATCCCCTAGCAGGCCGGATTGAATGTGCCTAGCCGCAATAAGTGTGTCTGGTTTTATGGAGTAATTGATCCGGAAACCCAATGTGCCAAAATTGAGCTGATCGCCTGGCAAAAGCGGGACCACCTGATTGATGGCCTGTTGGTTGACAAATGTACCATTGGAACTACCAAGATCTTGGATGGCGTAATAGCCGCCGTCTAGCCATTGCCAAAGAATCTGAGCATGCAAGCGGGAGACCTGAGTGGACTGAATCCGCAGCTTGCTTCCCACTCCACGACCGACCTGAATCTTTTCGCCACGCACAAGATTGGGCGGGGTATTGGGCGCTAACAATTGCAAGGTGATCATCACCGGAGCCGTCGGGGCACTGGCCGGAATTGCCCCGGGCAACTGCTTGAGAATCTCTTCGGGGATCGCCTCGAAAATCATTTTCGTGTCGAAAATGCGTTCCACTTGCATGGGGGTTGGATTGGGGGTAAGGTTTACCAAAGACGGCGGATTCCCCTGAACGGGTGGTGCCGTACTTTGTTTCAATGGCGTCGCCCTTTCCCATTGGGTAAGTTCCATGGCCACCTCGCGGGCGGACTTGGCGCGATGGGCAGGATCCCTAGCGATCATCGACATCGCCAATTGGCTAACCTGATGGGGAATCGAAGGATCCAAGGCGGAAGGGCTGGTTGGCGTGGTGGTGAGCAGGGCAGTGAGAATGGCAAGGGTATCGTTTCCCAAAAAGGGCCGAACCCCCGTTAGCATTTCGTAAAAAACGACCCCAAGGGAAAACAGATCGGCGCGGCAATCCACCTCCTGCCCCGAGGCTTGTTCAGGTGCGATGTAGGCGGGGGTTCCCATGATGGCACCCACCTGGGTGATGCGCACATCCGTGGAACGCGTCAGGGCCAAGCCAAAATCGAGCAAGCGAACTCGACCCCGCGCCCCTTCCAGCCAAATATTCCCGGGCTTGATATCTCGATGGATCATCCCCTTGTTGTGGGCCGCCATGAGTCCAATCGCCGCCTCACGAATAATACGAAGTGTTTCCCTTAAGGGTGGCTTTCTTTCTCGGGCCAATCGCCGGTCGAGTGGCTCCCCTTGGAGAAAGGGCATCACCAAATACGGTACGCCGTTTTCTTCCCCAACCTGAAAGATGGGAACCACATGATCGTCATGAAGGGCCGCCGTGGACCGTGCCTCCCGAAAGAACCGGTCCCGATTGTCCGGGGTGACCACTTCGGGCAACATCACCTTGACCGCCACCAAACGGTCGAGCATTCGTTCATGGGCCAGAAAAACCATCCCCATGCCGCCTCGGCCAAGAATTTTGAGAATGCCATATCCGCCTAGTTGCCCGATTTCTTTTGGATTATCTGATTTCACTAGGAAACTGGGCCGACTCATCAAAGACTTTTTGACCGAACCAGATGCCGAACCAGATGGCTTTCCATCGGATCTAGGAGTGTTGATTCCAGACAATTCACCTGACAATTCATCATGTGGTTCCTGGTTGGCAATGGGCAATGGGATATCCACAATTGACCTCAACCTAAGCAAAATTGGCGTAACTGCCAGCCAACAAAAGGAATCCTTGCTATACTTGCTATGCTTGCTATACAAAGACAGTCTAGCATATTTTCATGAAAAAGGCCAACGATTATGCCAATCGGCCAAAGCCCGTAGAATAACCAACGACTTTTCACAGGATTTCACCATGCGAATCATTGGAATGTTCTTGGCGTTTTTCGCCTGTCAAGGCGGGGCGTTTGCCCAAGGCTGGGCGGAGAAAATGTTCCGCGAGGGGCTTACCCACAATTTCGGCACCGTTCCCCGAGGTGCCCAGCTGGTCCATAAGTTCCCCGTGACCAATATCTACTCGGTTCCCATGGAAATCATGACCGTTGTCCCCGGTTGCAGTTGCATCAGTTTCACCATTCCCAAGCGAACCCTCGATCCTAGGGAAACCGTCACGGTGGACATCCGGATGGACGCCAGTCGTTTTGTTGGTCCAAAAACCGTCGGAATTCGCATTTCTGTTGGTCCCGAATTTCTTTCGAGTGCCGAAATCCGGGTGAGCGCGGTCAGTCGCGCCGATGTGGTGTTCAACCCCGGGGAGATCAACCTTGGGACGGTTTCCGCAGGCGCCCAGCCCACCGCCAAGATCGAGGTCGAGTATGCCGGGACCTTCAATTGGTCGCTTTTGGAATTGACCGTGGGGACATTGCCTGTGCTGGCCACCTTCAAGGAACTTTATCGGCGTCCCGGTCAAGTTGGCTATGAAATCACGGTTACCCTTAAACCGGATGCTCCGCAAGGAACCATTAAAGATTTTATCTATCTCAAAACAAACGACACTCAGACACCCATTGTCCCACTGTTGATTCTTGGCGGTATCGCCTCGGAACTGAGCCTTACCCCGCCGATTTTGAGTCTTGTCGATGTAAAAATGGCGGAACCCTTGACTCGGCGTGTTGTCATTCGAGGAACCCGACCATTCTCCATTACCCGGGTGGAATCCGCCGATCCGGATATTCAATCGACATCACCACTCCCCACCGGCGAGGGACTCATCCAGACACTCGCCTTTAGTATCCGCCCTTCCCGGGTGGGTCCTTTACGCCAAGAAGTGAAAATTCATACGAGCATATCCCAAAAACCTCTTGTTTTGCTCCTCGATGGAACCGTATTGCCCTAGGCCAAACGCAATCGTTGAAGGTCATGCACTCTCCGTTGCCACCCAATTGGGAGCCGTTACGAAAGGCTGTTACTCTTTTGTTCGAGCCAACACTTAAGGGTTGGCCCGAAGCGACTCTATAAATCTGAATTACCTGCCCGCAGTGGCGCTTGCCGTTATCGGCACACTTAAGAATTGACGGATGGGTTTGCCCGTTATGGGATCGAAAATCCGGACGATTCCATCAAAGCCGGAAAGGGCCAACTCCTTGCCATCCGCCTTCCAAGCCAAAGTGTAAATGCCCGCTAGGCCGGCGTCGAATTTGACCAGTTGTTTGGCATCGTCGGTATTGAAAAGGCGAAGCTCCCCTTTGCCGTCAAGGCTAGAACCCACGGCGAAGACCGCGCCGTCAGGACGAAACGCGACGGTGTAGATGCGACCTGGAAGAGCCGCATATTCGCGAATCTTGTTGGCATCATCCCCAATCACTCGCTTGGTTTCGCGGTGCATTTTGTACAGTCTTGGCATACCGTCGGCACCGCCAATAAGAATCTCCTCGTACAATTTTTCCTCGGTACTGCCGATGGCTATCGAGCTTGCTTTGACTTTTTTGTCCTTGTCCTTGGGAAAAGGTCGAACGGCGATGGCCGAAAGACCCCCTTTTAGGGCTCCCGGAGTGATGCTGGTCACATTGTCAATAAAGCGCTGGGTGGCAACATCGGTCAGCTTTAGCGTTCGGTCCCGGCTTGCGGAAAGGAGGTATTTGCCGTCACGACCGAAGGCCGATCCTAAAACCCAGTCGCTGTGGGCACCCTGAAAAAGGATCTGTTTGCCACTAACGGCGTCGATGGTCCGGAGGTTGTTGTCCGATCCGCCAAAAGCAACAATGGCACCATCCGGGGACCAGCTTACCCCATAAAGAGTATCACCGGTGAAGGACGCCGAGGTGCGGACTTTCTTTTTGGCTATATCCCAGATCTGGATTTCGCCAAAACGACCGGGCGATCCTCCCGAGGCCGCCAAAAATTTTCCATCCGGGGAAAAAGCCAACGACTGAATCCGCTCGGAAATCCCAACAAGGCGAGCCAAGATGGCGCCACCGTCGGCCTTGTGAAGAAGGATCTCATGAAAACCCGAAACCGCCAACATCGTTCCATCGGGGGAATAGTCGATCGCCGTAACCACCGGGGGAAGCCGATATACCGGAGGATGTTCGGCATCAATCGGATCCCTAGCACTGGCGGGGGTGTCGTCTTTTGCCCCTTCCTTGATCCAACGCTTGACCAATTCGATATCTTTTTCCGCCAAAGGTTCCCGTTGCTTGGGCATTTCGGGGGGCTTGGCCCCCACGGGCAGGACCTGTGTCAAAATTGTGCTTTTATTAGGTTGGCCGGCAACAATCCCCGGTGTGCCTCGATCGGCCACTTTGAAAAGGTCACCATGGGAAGTGGTTTGGAAACCACCCATGGCCTTGGCGGGTTGGTGGCAACCATTGCAGTTCAGCTGGAAAATCGGCCGGATCTGCTTGAAATAACTTACCGCCGCCGTGCTTTCACCGGGCTTTGGGGTATCCGCCGCTTCAACGAGATTACCCAAAGCAAGCCCCAAACCAAGGGCCAAAATCGATTTCGTATTCATGGTGTGAGCATCCGAGGGAGGGAAACAGAGGCGGGGTTACGGAATCCTGTTTTTCCAAAAAATCTAGGAAAAGATTAGGATTGGGTGGTTAAGTCATTATAGCAAAAGAACCAAATAGAAAGACTGGGGAATTCGGGATGACATCAATTTTCTGAAGATTCCCCGGCTCCCAATCATCCCCTTGGGGGCAAATCCTCCCGACGGATAGCATTTCAAAAGGGAATTATGTTAAACTAAATCCGGGGAATCCGGCCTACAAAGACCATTGCCTAGATCCGGATTTCTTAAAATGAAACCGATGAAGACCGATTTACGATTCCCTTGCCCCGGTGACTGGACTGTCCAAAACCGTTTCTGATTTTTTGTTTAACAAGGAGTGCTTGTTATGTTTCGCATCGGCTTGGCATTGAAGGCTTTGGGCGTGGTAACCTTGGGCGTGGTAACCTTGGGCGCGATGGCTCAGGAGACCCCGCCGACTGGAACCACGAAAACGGAAAAAACCACTAGGATTCAAAAACGCGAGATCCGCAAGGTGGAAGGGAAACAGGAAGAGGTCCAGAAGCCCATTGAACTGAAAATCGAAGTTCAAAAAAAGGGTGAGGGCACCGGGGAAAAGCGAACCATTGTAATCGCCCATCCCAAAGAAGGCACCAAGATTGAGGCAAAGGCTTTTGCGTTTACCCTGCCCCAGGGCCAAGCCCATTCCAAAGTCATCACCATTGTGATCGGGGAAGACGGCAAGGTCATTCGCACCGAGACCAATGAAACCAAAGGGAAGTCCATTGAGATCGAGATTCTAGGAGGGGTTCGGTCACTGGAGCAGATCCAAAAAGAGGTTATGAAGCTTCAGGACAAAAACATCGAAATCATCAAGGATGGCAAGAAAATCAATCTGGGGAGAGGTGTCAGCTCTGGAATCAACGGTTCCATCCTCCTTTCCACAACCACCAACGATTCCAAAAACCTCGAAGCCATCCTCAAAAGGTTGGAAAAGATCGAAAAGGTCCTTGAGGAAATCAAAGCCAAGAGCAAGTAATGAAAAACTTGGATTAGAAAAAAAGGCCTAGGAAGCCAAATGGCAACCTCGGGCCTTTATCGTATTTTGCCGATCTTTGAAAATTACAACCCGGGGGCGGCGGGTTTGTTTGGCGCAAGGAAATTGAGCGCCCCTTTGGTTTTCACTTTGCGGATATAAACCTTGTTCCCACAGGTGGCAAGGAGGTTGTCCCCGTTCGCCCCGCCAAACGCCATATTGGACACATTGCCATTAGGCGTGGGAATGATGCAGTTGACCCGTCCCGCCTGATCACAAACTTGGATGCCCATTCGCGTGGCGACATAAAGTCTGCCATTTCTGTCGACGCGCATGCCATCCGCGCCACTGTCGTCCGCCGTGTCGGGCTCGTGCAAATGGTAATACTTTTGCTTGTGGGAAAGGCTACCATCCTTTTGGACCTGATAGCTGTAAACCCAATGGCTTTTCATGTCCCCGACATAAAGGAGGGTTTGATCCGGGGATAGGCAAAGTCCATTGGAAAACTTCAAGCCCGTATCGACGACTTTGTCTTCCCCTTTTGGGCTGATATAGTGGATTTTGCTCGGAGATTTGCCATCCCAACCCGGTTCGGTCACATAGATTCCACCAAGAGAATTCACGACAAGATCATTTCCGCGCCAGCCCCCGGCGACCTTGGTGCTTACCCCTTTTTCGTCCCAAGCCAGAATGGCGTTCTCCGCTCCGGAAGCGGCATACAATCTGCCATCGGGGCCAAAGTTTTGGCCATCACCCCGTTTGGAATCCTCAAGCCACACAGAAGCCTTACCCTCGGCATCGACCCGATAGGTCTTCCCTTTGCCGACATCATTGAAAAACAGTTCCCCTTTGGCGTTGGCGGCGGCGCCTTCGGTAAAGGCGTATCCTTCCCCAACCAGCTTCCAGTCTTCTCCCGGAATCAGGATCTCTTGAAGCTGAGGACTCCCCTTGCCCGCCTTCACCGGCTCGGGCCACCCCTTCCAAAGCCATTCCATTGCTTCGGGGAAAAGCTCGGTGGCATGCTTGCCATTGTGACCGCCATCCCCCCAGTTATGGGTGACCTCATACCCCGCAAACACCAACGACCGTTCCATGGCTTGATTGGCCATCCACCAGTCCCCGCCATAAATATTGAGATCCTTGGAGCCGTCTTCGAGATAAATCCGCAAGGGTTTTGGCTCGAACTTGCGAATTAGAGTCGAGTAGTTATGCCCTCCCCGAAGTCCAACATAAGTTCCAATGGCGCTGAAAACCCGGCTAAATTGATCAGGCCTCTCCCAGGCCGCCGTGAATGCGCAAATCGCCCCGCTGGAAGCTCCGCCAATGGCCCGATCATTGCCACTCTTGGAAAGGACGATATCCCGGCCATCATTGGCTTTTTGGGTTTCCACATCCGGCAAGAGTTCCTCCAGTAAAAACCGGGCATACGCATCGCCCAAACCATCGTATTCGTAACTTCGGTTGAAACGGTCCAAGGCGTTGGGCCCATTCGCCTTGACCCGGCCGTGCATTACAAACACGCCGATGGTCACGGGCATCTTTTTTTCATGAATCAGTTTGTCGAACACTGCCGGGGCGTTGTACCCCACCCCATCTTGATTGACATAAACACAAGCGGGGGTTTTTCCGTCGTATTGTTTGGGAATATAGACCCAATAGTCGCGAAAGGTACCAGGGTATACCTTGCTCTTTTCAAAGGTGAAGTGTCGCACTTCACCTTTGGGGACTTGGGCAAAAATGGTCCAAGGTGCCAGACCCAACATTAAAAGTACGCCAAAAAGCCGAGTCATCATGGGTGGGTTCCATCGCGTGGATGAGGGTGGATTGCTGCTGAAATTGATAAGAATTTGTAAGGAAAACGCCAACCGGGCCCTTTCACAGGGAATCCATTTTTTGCCCGGGTGAGCTTGGTAGAATGACATTCTAGAGGGGAGAACTGACAATGCGATTCCTACTTATTGCCCTCGTTTTTAATCTGTTGGGAACCTCCCTGATCTGGGGGCAAACGCATTTTGCCTTTGCAGAACCCGTCCAACCACCCCGAAAAACTCAGTTGATAGCACACCGGGGAATGGCCACACTTGCCCCGGAAAACTCCATCGAGGCCATCCTTGCCTTGGCGGACGACTTTATCGAATGGGCCGAGGTCGACATCCGTCTGACCAAAGATGGACGGCATATTCTCATTCACGATACCACTTTGAATCGAACCACCGACGGCAAAGGCCCCGTCGTTGAACAAACATTGGAAATGCTTCAAAGCCTTGACGCGGGAAGTTGGTTTGCCGGAAGGTTTGCCCAAACCAGACTACCCTCGTTGGTGGAGGTGTTGCAAAAATCCAAGGGCCGGATCAACCTGTACCTAGATTGCAAGCAGATCAACCCCGCTTTGTTGGTTCGGGAGATTCTTGACGCCGGCATGGAAAAACAGGTTATCGTGTATGGTTCTCCCGAAATGTTGAAGGTGATTCAAACCAAATCCATGGGGAAAATCGCCAGAATGACCAAATTTCGCCCAAAGACGATGCACTTTGACTCCTTTATTGCCGCCATTCAACCGGCGGCGGTGGAAATTGACGCCGACGAAGTGACCCAACCCCTGTGTCATGCGTTTCACCAAAAGGGTATCAGGGTGCAAGCCAAGGTATTGGGACCGGAATGGGACAAACCCCTCTATTGGAAAAAAATGATTCAATGCGGGGTCGATTGGCTTCAGACGGATGACCCCCTAGGGGCCCGTTTTACCGAGGTCAGGCTGAGGATCCAAAAGTTTCCGGTGGGCTATGCCCTTCATCGGGGCGCGGGTCGCCATGCCCCGGAAAACACCCTGGCTGCTATACAAATGGGGGTTCAAATCGGCGCTCCGTTTATCGAGGTGGACATTCGAACCACCGAGGACAATCGCTTTGTCCTCCTGCACGATACCACCATCAACCGGACAACAAATCAAAAGGGCCAGATCAAGCAGATGTCCCATGACGCCATTTTGAAACTTGATGCCGGGATTCGCTTCGGTAAGCCCTTTGCCGGGACAAAGATTCCAACGCTAGACGAGGGACTCAAAGCTTTGGGAAAACAGTCAAGTGCCTACCTTGATGCCAAAGCAATCCATCCCGAGGCTCTCCTTTTGGCGATTAACAAACACGACATTTGGGAACGCCATGTGGTCTATCAATCCGCCGCGTATTGCCGACAATTAAAAACACTTGATTCTCGGATTCGATTGCTGCCCCCGCTCTCTTCCCGAAACGGGCTCAAAGAACTGGTAATCCTAAAACCGTTTGGCGTCGACGCGAAATGGTCTATCCTTTCAAAGGAATTGGTGGATGCTTGTCACGCCGAGGGGATCCGGGTTTTTTCGGATGCCCTTGGTCTCAATGAAACCATCGTGGAGTATCAAAAAGCGATCCAAATGGGGGTTGATGTGATTCAAACCGACCATCCCCTCCGTTTGTTACGGGCCATGGAATTGTTGGATTTGTCGACAAAAGAACCCACATCCCAAAAACGATGAATAGGCCCAGCCGGCGGATTTCGAGCCTCGAT
>SIAL01000098.1 GCA_009691815.1 Gemmataceae bacterium
TCCTTGCCGCAACAGGCAAAGGGACGGCAACCAAGGTCAAGCGATTTTCCTTGCTGCCGGGTGCCAACCAGCCCACCTTAGAAGGAGAATTCGCTCCTTTTGGTGCGGATTTCACCGGCGGAGCCACCCTAGGTGGCACGAACTAGGGAGTTGTCCGAGCATTAAATACCGAACCAGCAATTAAAGGTCCCATTAGACCAACAACAAGGCGAGCGGTGGGCTTTGGCGAGCGGTGGGCTTTGGCGAACCGCTCGCCTTGTTTCGTTGATTTGTCCGTCACTCACGCGTCCGGCACGGAGGGTTTCCGTCGGATCGCCGCCTTCTTTCCTACGCATTACCAAGAACGGCACACGGAGTGTGCCTACTACTTTGGACATTTTCAAAGGGGGTAAAAAGCCGGGGACCTAGGTAGGAAATCGAACGAAGTCGTGGAAACTAATAGCGTCGTGGTGGGAATAACCTAGGCAAGAAACCAAAAGTAGTAGGCACACTCCGTGTGCCGTTGTATTTTCTATCCCGGTTGGTGGAAGACTACTGATTCTGATCCTAAACCAAAACCGAACAAACAAGAATCAGCGGGCTTTGGCTTGGCACTCGGCTATTGCATCAGTTGTCCGTCGCTGACGCGTCCGGCTCGTTAAAAACTGAAACAAACACAGCTCGCCTGGTCCTATTTGTCCGCCACCGATATTTCCGGCACGAAAAACACTGACACAAACTTTGGGTAATAAGCTCGACCTGTTTTTGTTGTCATGCTAGGGGGCAATGGGTTTGCGGCGGACCTCGGCGACATCGCAGAGTCCAAGGGCGGTTTCCCCGGCCAGCTTTACCGCCGCCTGATGCAGCCCCTTGGGTATCCATTGCGGCGCGGTGAGTTGCAAGTCGTACAGGGGATGAAGTTCCAACTCGGGCGGCAAAAGCTGCCTTAGACCTTCGAGCGAGTGGCGGTGCGTACAGAGGACGACGGTTTTATCGCGGGTGAACAGGTCCGCCCGGAAGGCGTCAAACTCTTTGGATCGGAAGTGGCGCAAATCATCCCGCCCCAAAGCGAAGGCAACCGAGTGGCATTCTCTGGGATAGCAAACGATCGGCGTTTGGGGATCCCGAAGGTGGGCCAGCAAGGCTTCGCCGGGTGCCAAGGGGGACCGCCAAGCAGCCCAGTTAGGCAGCAAAAAGTGGTTGCCCAATACGAGCAAAACCAACCAAGGAATGCCGGTAAGGGTCCATTGCGTTCGAGTAAGAGTGGCAAGCCATGGCCCCATGGCCAAACAGAGCGGGGCAAATGCGGGGAGGATATAAGTGGGCAATTTGCATCCCGAAAGGGTGAAAAAAAAGACACACCAGCCGCCCGATAGCAGCAGAAACGATTGCGTTGGACCGCGCAAGGCCCTTGCCCCTTTTTCATCACCCAATTGAAAGCGGAGGAAGGAAAGCCCAAATAGGGTGGCTGGCAGGAGACCAAGCGCCAACACCGGAAGATAAAACCAAACGCCCCTTTGGTGGTCGAACGGTTGTAGGAAGCGCATGATGTTGTGTTCCCAGAAAAAGTGATGGACGAAATCCGGCACGCGGCGGATCATCAGGGCATACCAAGGAACACCCATGGACAGGGCAACGATCGCATAAAGACAGAGGGCTTTCCACGGGATGCTCTCTTGGCGGAAAAAGCGAAAGAGGATGACCGGGGGAAGAACCAGAATCAGGCCGATGGGACCCTTGGCAAGGATGGCAAGGCCGGTGAAAAAGGCCGAGGCTAACCACCAGCCTAGCCGGGGGGAGCCAGGATTGTTGTGGATGCTTTGCCAGATCGAGAGAATCGCTCCGCCGATACACGCGGCCAAGACGGCATCGATGGTGAGGAGTCTGCCCATGATGGAGAACCCCGGGGCGAGAAGCAAAAGCCCAACCCCTGCAAGGGAGGCACGAAGACCCAACGGTTTGCGGCAGGTGGCAAAGCAGGCGAGGATAAGTCCATGAAGGCAAAGGGCCGGTACAAGGCGAGCGCTGGCGGGGCTGATGCCGAAAGCTTGGTAGCTTAGCATGATCAGCCAATACAAAAGGGGAGGTTTGTCCAAATAGGGTTCGCCGTCCAAAAAGGGGACGACCCATTCTCCTTTGGCGAGCATTTCCCGTGGAACCTCGGCATAGCGGGTTTCATCGGGTTCCAACAGGTCAAACCCGAGGGTGGGATAGAGTAGCAGCGCCGGTAGGAAAAGCACCAAAAGCCAAACCCATTGGGACCCCGGTGTCGATTCGTGGTCCTTGCCTGGAAACCAGGAGGACCCCGGTGTCGATTCGTGGTCCTTGCCTGGAAACAGGACTTCGGACCAGAGGGACCGGACCCAAAGCAGGAGCTTTGAGGGGGGATGCGTGAGGGTTTTTGGGGGAATATCCATAGGCCAACATCATGGCTTGGGGGTGCAATCCGGGTCAACCCTATTGGGGGAAGGGGCATATTCCGCTGGCGCCCGGCTTCCCCGCCGGTTCACAATAGTGTCTAACGCAATAGTGTCTAATAGGGGTACTCGGTTTCAAAAACGGGGCGGTGGACGATGTATGTATCGATGATGGCGGGTGTGGTGGCGTTGTTGCAATCGGTGGCCGGTCAAAGCCTGACGCTTGACAATTTTCGGACCCCCAATGGGATTTACGGGACTTCGCGGCCTGCCAACCAGCCCCTATTGCCGGGGGACTTGGCCCTTATCACCTTTGAGCTATCAGGGCTGAAGGTGGTGGGTGAGGCTAGGGCGGTTTATGGTGTGGGGCTGACCCTTGTAGGCCCAGACGGCAAGGTTTTGGTGGAACAGGAACCGCGGGCGACGGAGGCACTGTTACCCCTAGGTGGGGGCAAGATCCCGGCTTTTGTGGCAGTGGAGCTGCCCATTGAATTGCCCGCCGGGTCGTACACGGTGAATTTAAGGGCGACGGATTATGTGGGGAAAACCGAAGGGAAGGCGACCCGGAAAATCGAGGTTTCGCCCAAAAGGTTTGGCATCGTTCGGGTGACGAACAGCTTTGTGACGGGGGATACGGCACCCAACTATGCCCTTCCCGGGCAGCAGTTTGTTTTGCGGTTTAGTTTGGCCCATTGCGCCTTGGACCCGAAAACACTTCGATGCAAGACGCAATTGCGGATTCGGTTGCTGGATGAAAATGGTGTTTCGCTGAACCCAAAGCCGTTTGTGACCGAGATTCAGGATGTTTTGGAGGAGACGACCCGTGTGTGTCCCTGCACCTATCCCATTCAGCCAAATCGTTCCGGTCGGTTTCAAATCGAGATTGAGGCGATTGATCAGCTGGCGGCGGTGCCGATTTCGGCCAAAATTGTCTATCCTCTTGTGGTAATCGAACCAAAATAGGGTTTGTTTCGTCATACTTCCTAGGGAGTTGGCGGAAAAATGCGGGTGGATCGCCAGCTGCTTGGTTAGTTGTTCCCACCTTCTTGGAAAATCGTCGGCTTGGCCGTCATATTCCTTGAATTGGGAACAATATACAGTGGTGGGATGTGCAAGTGGGGTCTAAATGCCCCAGATTTCCCCCGTTTCTTGCTGCAAGTTGCCCAAACTTGTGCAAGATTAAAGGGACATCCCATTTTTTGAATATCCGTCCCTTGATTTTCCTTCTCCTCTGATCAGGAATTGCGACCATGAATTGGCAATCCTTTGGGCGCGCAACCCCCTCCTCCCCTTCTCGAAATCGGGCCCTTCAGCTCATGCTGGAAGCCCTCGAGGAGAGGCAAGTCCCCGCTTTGCTTTTGGCCGCCGGGTCCGAGGCGTTTGCGGATGATCCCACCCTTTTGAAATACCCCGGGCTGACCACGCCCTATACGGGGGACCGACTGCTTGTCGAAGTGGGCGGGACGGACGGCCTTAACTACTTTAAGTCGCTGATTCAAACGCAGGCCTCCGCGGATATTAAAAAGGTGGTCGATTTTTCGACCAGCAAAGTGATCTGGGAAACCCCCACCAGCACCATGCTTCGCATCGACCTTATCGGGAATGTGGATCCGGTGGGCGCGGCCAATGCCATTGATCTGCTCCCCAAGGTTCAGTTTGCGTCGCTTAACTTTGTCTATCGCAAGGAAGAGGGCTACGGCCCGGCGAACTACACCCCCAACGATCCCTTTGCCTCCTTGCAAAATCAGTTGACATCGTTGGAAGCCTACCGGGCTTGGGAAAATGCCCGGGGTACCGGGACCCTTGGTAACCTGACCTACCAATCCATTGTGGCGGTAACCGATACCGGGACCGACATCGACCATGAGGATTTGAAAAACTCATTGTGGACCAACTCGGGAGAAATTCCCGGGAACAATTTTGACGATGACAACAATGGCTACATAGACGACATCAATGGTGTGGATATATCGAAGGCGTTCTTTGGGCCGGGGTCCAAACCCGCGGGCAATGTCCGCCCTGACGATCCTGCCTCGGATGGTCATGGAACCCATGTGGCGGGCCTTATCGCCGCCGAAATGGACAACGCTCTCGGCGTGGCAGGCGTTGGCGGAGGTGGGCAAATTCAGCCCGATGGCAGCACGGCCCCAGGGGGCGGTGCCCGGATCATGACCGTCAAGTGGGAAGGCAGCTTTTCGACCACACAATTAGACTCGACTATCATCATTGAGGGACTCAATTACGCCTACAACAACAACGCAGATATCGTCAACACCAGCTTTATCATCATTAACGGCCAAGCCCCCATTCAAGGTGGCGGGCGCACCCTTTCGGATGACTTCGGGGTCATCAACGCTTACAAAAACCTTCACGACAAGGGCGTTGTCAGTTTTGTGGCCTCGGCCAACGATGACCTGAATGTGTCTCAGGCGCTTGACAAAATACCCTATGTGGTCTGGGTTTCGGCAACCAACCGGACCGATGTAAAAGCGTCCTATAGCAACTATGGCACCTCGGTTGACATCTCGGCGCCGGGTGGAGACTTTGTCGACAATCAGGGGAATGTTGACCCTACGGGCGAACTGTATTCGACGCTTCCGGGGGACACCTACGGCTATAGTGCGGGGACCTCGATGGCCTCTCCCGTGGCCGCGGGTGTGGCCGCTTTGATCAAAGCCGCCCATCCCGATTGGACCCGCGATCAGATCGTGTCGCAGATCTATGCGACCGCCACCAATATCTACAATTTGCCGGGCAATGCCGCCTATAAAGACCAATTGGGTCACGGCCGCATCAACCCTTTTACTGGATCCACGGCGTCCACCGGCTTTGCTGCGGTTGCCATAGGAACCACCATCCGGGCCGCCGCGGATCTCGATGGCACGGTCAAGATTTGGTCCCTTGGGGGCAACCTCGAACAGGTCATTTCGGTAACTCCGGGAACGGCCCTTACCAGCATTGACCTCGACGGTGACACCCGTATGGTGGTGGGTAGCGCGGATGGAACCATCAGCTATTTCACCCGCCTTAGCGCCAACGCCAACACTTGGTTTAGCCTTGTAAGCAAGGTCACAGTCGAGGCGGGATCCCGGGTGGTTGGCCTAAAGCTGGGCGCCAACCTTGGCCCTACCAACAATTTGGTGGGGATCGCTTTCGCCGTGAGCGAGAATGGCACTCTGGTTCGTCAGGATTTTGTCCAAAACCTCTCCACCAAAATCCAGGTTGGCCCCTCCGCGGGCCTTACCCTCAATGCCAACCAATCTCTTATCGCCGTGGTTTCCGTGGCGGGTGGCTTCCTCACCGTGGCTCCTACCCTCGTTGGAGTTCCCACCTCCCATGTTGGCGCCTTGGGGCTGACCACTGTGGTGGAATTTTCCCCGGCGAACCCCGACATTGTGGTCGAAGGGGACAACCTTGGCAATGTTTCGGTTTGGGACCTGGGTGCCACCCCGGCCACCAGTCGTGTTTTGCCCTTGGACGCAAACTCCCCGATCACGGCCCTTTCCCTGTCGGGCAATAATGTCGTTTTCGGTCATGCCAATGGCACCGTGTATGTTCGCAATGTGAACAGCGGCGCTTTGGTCAATCAGTTGTTTATCCCCCTTGGGGAGATCCATGACGGATCGGGCAAGGTTCTGATTTTGCCGGACGGAACCAACGCCCGAGATTCGATTAGCTCGGTCTTGTTGATTTCGGGTGGTTCCGAAGTGCTCATCGCCAGCCTTGCCAAACAGGTATACAAGTTCACGGTATCGGGCACCACGGTGCAGTCGTTGCCCAGTGGCGTGGTTGCCAACGCGGTTGCCGCCTACGGGGCGGGAGTTTTTGGCGGCACCGGAAACACCAGAGCGGTGGCGGGGTCCAATGGCGTTCTTTATCTGGGCAGCGCGACGCTGATCAACCTCAACGGAATCACGGTCAGCGCCAATTCCTTGACGCAAGTGAAATGGAGCGCCAACGGCCTCTTTTTGGTGGTGAGCGACTCCGCTGGTCTGGTCTTTATCGTTGAGCCGCAACAGGGCGCCGTCACCCGCCTTTTCGATGTGTCGCTCACCTCGCCGGTGACCGCGTTTGCCATCTCGGCGGATTCTCTGAGCGTTGCGACGGCGGCGGCGGATGGCACCATCCGCGAGTGGGTTGTTTCCACAGGCCAAGTGTCCTTCCAGTTTCCCCAAGCGGTCAATTATCCCAAGGCCAGCCCCGGGGCGGTTAACGATTTGGTCTATGCGGGCACGGGCAAATACCTATTCAGCGCGGATTCTAGCGGGTTCGTTCGGATCTGGAATCGTGACCCCCTTAACCCCGCCAACAAAACCGCCAACGGATCTCGTCAGGCCAAGTATGTTCGCGTTCTGGGCAGTTCAACCGAGTATGGCATAACCAAACTTCAGATGAGCCCCAACAGCCAATTGGTGGCCGTGGCCAACGCGGGCGGCCAAGTGGAGATTTACGATCTAATTTCGTTCCGCTTGATTTCCCGAAACGCCATGGGCGGTGGGGCCGTACAAGGGATTTCGTTCACCTCCAACTCCCAAAACTATATCGTCGCCTCGACCGATGTGGCGAATGTGTCGGACGGACTGATTCGTTATTTTAGCGCAAATAGCGGAACCCAATTGTCGCAAATCCGCCAGTCAATCGACGGCTTGACCTCGTTTACGGTCGATCCCAGCCAGGCCAACGCCACCAATTTGGGTATTATCGTTGGCTATGCCACTGGTCGGTTGGAACAGATGCGGACCCCTGCTGTCCCGGTTTCCAAATCTTTACTCGGGCAAGGCCTTCTCCCCGGGGTCAAGTCGATTGGCAACCAACCCGGTATGGGCAGCACGATCAATGTGATCCCCAAAAACATCCAAGTGGAGTTTACCGGCCTACTCGACACCGTTGGCGTGGCCGTGGGAAAACCTGTGCAATTCCGTGGCCGCGGGCCCGACGGAATCTTTGGCACACCGGATGACCGCCTTGTCTCTCTTGTTTCCACCACCGGCTATGCCATTGGTTCCAACAATCTCAATTTCCAGGTGGAAGGGGTGATGATGCCCGACACCTACCTTCTCCAAGTCAGTTCCAATATTGCCCGTAGTCCGTTCGGCGTGCCACTCGATGGCAATGGGGATGGGTTGCCGGGTGGAGATTACCTGGGTAGCGTCTTTACCTTTACCGGGGAAAAGGGTGCGGCCTATGGCATGGTTATCGACCAAAACAGTGTGGGCATTGCCGACCGCCGGGTCTATGACGACCTGAATGCCAACAACAGATTTGATGCCGTTTATATTCCCACGGGGGAAGGGGCGACCAAAACGGCTTTGGCGACGCAGGTCCCCCGAGCCATCGACGACTCCAAACCCACCGTGGCCATCATTGATGTGGGAAGTGCCAATGGTCGCAAGGGAACCATCACCAACCTCAGCCTAAAGATGACTCTAAGGCATTCTGATTTAAACAACCTTACCGGTTACCTCCAGGGGCCCGATGGCAGCAGGATTGAACTGTTTTCCAACCTCCCCGTCTTCACCAATGTTCGCGGATTACAGGACATTCAGTTTGTCAACAATCCTATCCTCCCCACTCTGGACAGGCTGATTGCCACATCTACCAAACCGATCACTACCGGCGTGGTTCGGCCCACGGGCGACCTTGGCCAGTTCAACGGCTTGTCCACTTTTGGCCAATGGAAGTTTATCATTGAAGACAATGTCAAAATGGACAGCGGTTATGTTCAGTTATGGTCTCTTACCTTCACTACTTCGGAATCCAGTTCCGTTCGCCAAGTCGCCAACCCCGCTTTGGGATTGGTTCAATACCTCACCACCACCGATGCCAACGGCAATTACGAAATCCCCGGGCTCGCCTTGGGTCTGGGTACCGTGACCTCCACCCCGGCACTCCTCAAGCTGGACAACAACAGCAAAGATCAGGCCCGATTTGGGGATTTCGTTACCGTCTTGCCGTCCGATGGCAAGAGAAACATTTTGGTCACAACCGGTGATGCCGTGGTGGGTAACGATTTCATTCAGCGCTTAATATCCCCCACGGCAACGCTTTTCCAGAATGGCATTCCGGTCAACACAGTGTTTATCCGTGATCTGGATGCCAGCTTTAGCCTAACGGCGGTGCTTCAGGCGGCATCAAGGGTTCGCGGCCCGGCCTTTGGCACGGCGAACGATACCATCTCCCTCTATGCCCAGTCGACCGAATCCAAAGATGCGCCGATGAATCTTTTGGTGACATTGGATTGCATCAACGGTCAGCTCAAACAAGCCTTTGCCAATCCGTTCGCGGGGATGACCTCGGCGCCCGCAGATGGCACTTACAAGATCTTTGTTGTCCAAACGGCGCTGGGTTCCCACGATAGTCTCCCCGTCTTTGTGGGTACCACCGCCCTCGACACCACCCCACCCTTGGCCCCCGCCATCCAATTTGTCAGTCCATTCAATCAGCAGACCAATTCGGTCCCCACCACCAACCCGATCCTAACCGGAACCGGCGAACCGGGAGCCACCATCGAAATCACCCAAGTGGGTGGATCCACCGTGTTGGGCCAGGGACCTGTGGATGCTCAAGGTAACTTTAGTGTTACGCTGACCACCCCCTTGCCGCAGGGATCATCCACCTTGGTGGCGTATGCCATTGACGCGCAATCCAACAAAAGCCCGGCTTCGGTGGCCTTTTCCTTCGTGGTCGTTTCCATTGGGCCTGATGCTCCAGTGATCACCCAGGTGGATGGTTCCGCGCCCCAGGGTGGTATTTATTTCACCCTGTTCAACACCTTAAATCTCAGGGTCACTTTGGAATCGTCCGGTCCCATGGACATCCTCCTAAACGGGATGGTATTCCAAACGACAAGCGTCGTAGGACCCGGAGCGATTAGTCTTGATCTGGTGGGTTTGCCCCGCACAGCTATTAACGCCCCCTTGGTGTTAACCCTCATCCAGCACGATGATTTTTCCTTGACCAGCCCGCCGAGTTCGCCGGTCTCTGTGGTGATCAACGCCGAGGTTCCTGTCGCCGCGGAGGTTACCAACATTCTGACGGATACCGGACGCAGCGACACCGATGGGATCACCAAAGATAATCGCCTCACGATTCTGGGCTTGGCCCAACCCTATGCGGTGGTGGCTCTGGAGATGGATGGGTCCAACCTTGGTTCAGTGATTGCGGACAGTACGGGAAGCTGGACTTTCCCTGTGGTCAATCTCTTTATTGAAGGCTCGTATGGCCTCATCCTCAATTCGATTTCCGCCACGGGCATTGCCGGGCCTACCAATGGGACTCCGGAGGCGCCCGCTTTCCAAATCATCGTCGACCTGACCAACCCACTGGGCCCTGTCGTGGCACCGGTGGTTATCCCCGGAATCAATCCTCTTGGGCTTCTTCCCCAAGGCGTCGACGCCCAACCCAACTTTACCCGGGTCAAAACGCCGACCATCACCGGTACCGTCGAAGCCAATGCGATTGTTGAAATCTTAAACGGGGGCGTCGTTATCGGATCTGGTCTGGCCAATGGGGTGGGTGAATTTGCGGTTACCATTACCACACCTTTGGCAGATGGGGTCCAAGCGGTCCTGCTTCAGGCAACCGATGTGGCGGGTAATAACAGTACTCAAACCGCTTACAGTTTTACCGTTCAAACCAGCGGATATGCCCCGGGTTCCATCACCATTTCGGGCATTCGGGTGGACACCGGCTACAGTAACACGGACGGCATTACCAACCTTTCCCCCACCGAAGTCTTTGGTGTG
Source organism: Gemmataceae bacterium (assembly GCA_009691815.1). GTDB lineage: Bacteria > Planctomycetota > Planctomycetia > Gemmatales > Gemmataceae > SYLG01. Next base: position 10,142 of record SIAL01000098.1, read on the forward strand.
GCCCCAACGGGCGCTTTGATCCGCCTGTTTGCCGACACCGGTACCCCCTCGGCAAAGCTTTTGGGCGA
>SIAL01000099.1 GCA_009691815.1 Gemmataceae bacterium
TCCCCTTATTGGTCACCATCCGGATCGCTTCCATCTTGTAGTCCCCGGTAAATTGCCGCCGTTCCGTACTCATGCCCTTGTCCCCTCTTAACAACTTGTTGTACCCACTTACACTTTATCCCACTGTCCGGGAAATGGTGGCCAGACCAAACCGTCTAAAGTGGCGGAGTATACATGGTAAAAGGAATTGGTAATGGGAATGCCTTGAATTTGGCTTCCAAAATGTTTAACAGATTCTAAGGACCCTGACAACTTTGGCTGGCTAAATAAAGCGGGCCAAGGCCTCCCGAAGCAAAGCGGGGGGAGCCGTTCCCGTGGTCCCGATCTGGCGAATCGTTACCGAGGCGACCAGCATCGCCAAACCCATCGCTTCGGAAACGCTTGCTCCCGTGGCGCAAGCCGCCGCTAGGGCCGCGCTGACACTATCCCCCGCCCCGACCACATCAATGGGACCGGTCACAGGCAACGCCATTTCATAAACCGCTACTTTGTCTGGAAAGGAATGAAGAATGCCGTCTTGGCTTAGGGTGCAAAAAACCGGCTGGCCCCTATCCTTGGCAAGGCTTGCAATGGTTTTGGGCATTTCTTCCGAACTTTGGACGGAACTTCTTCCCAACATCCGAGCCACTTCGTCCCGATTGGGTTTGATGGTGACCCCTTGAAACGCCCCAATCCTTTCGCGACTATCGGCCATGATAAACTTGTCGGGATAGCGGTCCTGTAGAGCCTTGAGTCGGGTGATCCCACCGGTGGTCACCACGCCGCAGTCGATCTGGCTGACCTGATCCAAAACAATGAGCGCATCCAATTGGCCCATGGATGCCTCGATAGCATCCCATAATTTTGCCTCTACCTGCTTGGGTAATGTCTCCCGGTTTTTGATGTCCATGCGGTTGATTTCACGGGAAACGACCCCGGTTTCGGAATAGATCGGTTTGGTGTAAGTAGGCGTCCGCCGTAAGGGTTCCACAAAAAGGTGCTCCACCCCCACCCCATTAAGCCGACTCAACGCTTGGGCCAATTCATAGCCTTCGCCATCATCCCCACGCATCGAGAAAATCTCGATCTGGCCCACTCCCAATGCGTGGAGGTTGTTGATCACGGTCCCGCTCGCTCCGGGCTGGGAACGCACTTGAACCACTTGATATGCGGTAAGTCCCGTCTCAATGGAAGGTTCGTCAAGGCCCGCGTCAATCTCCAAATAGCGATCCAAAAAGAGATCGCCAAAAACGCCAATCCGGCAAGAAGCAAATTGGGAGAGCATCCGCTCCAAAGCATTTGGAGTGATCATCGGCACTTGTCCAAAGGGTGCTCATTCAACCGCTTCAATGCCTCACGCCTAAGGGCGGGCAAGGTATCGCGGTGATCTCCCGCAATATAACTGCTGACCCCACCGTCCACTACCGTGCGAACAAGAATGGTCTTCCAAGGGCGGTAATAATATTTGGGATCCGTTTTGGGGGCTTGTTGTCGGTGGTCACCCTCAATGGGAACCAGATCAAAAACGGCGGTGGTAAACTTGGCGATGGATTTTCCTTGTTGGAGGGCCACATTTCTGGCCATGGAAAGAGCCTTGAGGTAGACCTCCGGCCCCATAACGGCCGAGCCGAAACTCAGCAACACTCCCCCCTCCAAATGACGGACGGCCTCGGTGAAGATCAGAAAATCATCATAGCTGGCGGCTCCGAGTACCCCTCCATCGCAATTGGGATGTTCGTGGATGATGTCATAGCCGATGCCTATGTGAACGGTTACCGGAATGTCGCGCTTGATCGCCTGAGCCATAACGCTCACCTCTTTGTGGGGAAAATCGCCCAAAAGGATGGCGCGGCCAATGGACTCACCCATGCCCATACCCTGCTTGTGGCCGGTTGCCACGACATCGTTAATAGTGGCGGTTTCCTTCCATAAACCAAACTCACCGGTGCGGATGTATTTCGCGACCGACTCGGTGGTGGCCCCGATCAGAGCCAACTCATAGTCATGAATGGGTCCGGCACCGTTCATGGCTATATGGCTAATAAGGCCAAGGTCCATCAGGTCGATGAGGTGCTTTTGGACCCCGGCCCGAAGGACATGAGCCCCCATCATCAGGATTCTGGGACGGCCAGCCTCTTTGGCTTCGACTAGGGCTTTTGCCAAACCCGGTAAGGCCGGGTGTTCAAAAAGGGTGGTCGAATCCAGCTCAAGAAGCACTCCAAGGTCGAGGTCGTGTTCTCGTTCCGCAAGGGGACGGATCTTGAGTTGGGCTCGGTCAAACTTGGGAAAAGGCACGAGCAACTCCGGATGGGTGGACAAAAGGAATGGGTAGGAATTTCCCTTCATCTTACCAAAGGCCCTGGGGATCGCCCTTAAAGTTTCAATCCGCGAAATGCGATTCAAAACAGCCCATGCAAAGGCCCTCCGCGGGCCGCAAGCTCCTCCACCCGGCGGATCGTTTGAGGGTCTTCTTCCAACAAGGGCGCATGGTGCGGCTTGGGCCGGGCATCTAAAATCAACACCCCCTTGCAACCCCAATGTTTGTTTATCGTAAAGGCCCCGACCCCATCCAAATCCCGTGCGGGATCGGACCGGGTAAAAGTTGCCCAAAGCCAGTTTGCCAGATTCGCACTGAGAAAATCCGAATGATCCGTCAAGCAGACCATGGCAAATCGGTTGATAGGGTGATCCAGCGGAATCGACTTGGCAATTTCCCGAATGTCACCCGGTTGGCCCGATTCGGCCGGGGCAAACCGAGGTGCCCTAAGCGCGAGCACCCCCGGAAAACAGAGCCGAGGTTGATCCAAACCCGCGGGAAGTTGATCTAGCCCATCGAGAGTATGAACCAGGGTTCGGAGGATAGGGCCGCCTGCGGCAAAGACCACTTTGGATCCTTGGTTTAGGCCCTCCCCAGAATAATCGAGCGTGTCGATGGTGGTTTTTGTTTGAAAATGCAGATCGCGGGTGAAATCCATCCGACCAAGCACCGCCGCCAAAAAAGCAGGTTTGTCCTTTAGGCAAATGCCGGGGGCAACGGCCGCATCGAGGATGAAAAGGTATTTCGCTAAACTCAATTGCCCTGTTCCCAAAATAAGGTTGGCTTGGGTCAATAGTTCCGCCGGGCCCTTGTACGAACCGGACTCTTGATAGGGAGTATACCGTTCGCTTCCCAAAGCAAAAAGGAGGGGATGGACTCCGGCTTCATCGACCGCATGAACGCCCTTCACCCCGGGTAACCTTTTGGGAACCACGCCGCTTGTGAGTTCGTGAATGAAAGCACCAAAAGCGGAGTCCTCTTGAGGAGGTCGGCCGACCACCGTAAAAGGCCAAATGGCATCCTTGCGATGAAAGGTTCGGTCCACCTGCAAAACCGGAAAATCATGTTTCATGCTGTAATAGCCAAGGTGATCCCCGAAAGGCCCCTCGGGCCGATTTACGCCGGGGCGAATCAAACCACAAATGGCAAAATCGGCGTCCGCCCAAACGGGAGGATGCCAAGGTTTTGCTCCGGGAAATCGGGCCATGCGGACGGGCCTTCCCGCCAAAACCCCGGCGAAGGCACACTCTGGAATTCCCTCGGGCAAAGGCATCACCGCCGCAATCGTCCAGGCCGGCGGGCCTCCGACCATTACGCTGACCCCAAGAGGTTCGTTTCGGGAAATGGCGGTGGTGTGATGAACCCCAATTCCCCGATGGATTTGGTAGTGTAAGCCGACTTCCGTGTTGGGAACATATTCATTACCATCCAATTGGACCCGGTACATTCCCAAGTTGGATTGGCGCCATCCCCGACGGCTAGGATCCTCCGAATAGACTAGGGGCAAAGTAACAAATGCCCCGCCATCCTTTGGCCAGCACTTTACCTTGGGCAGATTCAAAAGGTCGGTGGTATGGGATAATACCGGTGCCCTCCACGCCCTCCTGGGAAGGGCGGAAAGCCCCCGCCAGGGAAGATCCCAATAGCGCCAGAATGTGCGAGCCATTCTTTCGGGATCCGCCTGAACTTCCAAAAGCCGATGCACGGAGTCGAGCGTATCGCGAAAAAGAAACCGGATCCGTTCGATCGTTCCAAAGAGGTTTGAAACCAAAGGAAACGGGGAGCCCATGGGCCGTGTGAAAAGAAGGGCCGGACCACCCGCCGCCGAAACTCGCCTTTGAATGGCGGGAATCTCTAGGGAGGGGTTTACCTCCGCGTCGATTCGCTTCAGTTGCCCAGTTCGCTCCAGATCGGCCACCGCTTGGGCCAAGTTTTTATAGCCCATTTAGGTAGGCTCCGGGGCGGATTCATCGACTGAATCAAGGTGGGCTGCGGAATCAAGGTGTGCAACTGAATCAAGGTGGGCGATGAAGCGATCCCCCGGTTGAGTCCTAAGGGGAGATTCGAGTTGTGCCCATCCCCCTTCCAGCACAATTCCCCGCTTAACCAAAACAGTCTCTTGATCTTCCATTCGTTTTAAAAGACGCACGCCCTGACCGGGTAACGCCCCAGAAAGATGGATGCGCTCAACGATGCGAGCCTCAATAAAGTCGAAGCGGTAACCGGTTTCTTGCCATAGCGAAATCATTTCGGACCATCCTCTCTCTAGAAAATCATAGTTGATCTCCGTCCTCAAACTCTCCCAGACAAAGGAATTCTTTCCATGACCAACCGCGCTAGAACCATCGTATTAACAGGTGCCAGCAAAGGACTTGGCCGGGCCATGGCTCTTGGATTTGCCAAATTGGGTCATCGAATATTGGGTTGCGGGCGAAATCAGGCGGACCTCGATTCCTTGGCCAAAGAGCTGGGAAAACCCCATGAATTTGTCCTAGTGGATATTTGCCAATCGTCAGAACTGAATCATTGGGCGAAGTCCCTTCTGGAGCGTGAAATCGTTCCCGACTTGCTCATCAACAATGCGGCGGTAATCAACAAACCGGCCCTAACTTGGATGATTCCCGCCGAGGAATGGGCCCGGATTTTCCAGACCAATGTGGTGGGAACGGCCGCCGTGATCCAAGCCTTTGTGCCGGCCATGGTCAAAGCCAAGCAGGGTGTCATCGTCAATTTTAGCTCGCTTTGGGGACGGTCCACCTCCGCCGAGGTCGGCCCCTATTGTGCCAGCAAATACGCCATCGAAGGCCTCAATGGTTCCCTATCCCAAGAGCTTCCGCAAGGGATGGCGGCGGTGGCGCTTAACCCAGGTATCATACATACCCAAATGCTTGAAGTCTGTTTTGGAGTTGGAGCAAACGCCTATCCCAGCCCGACCACTTGGGCGGAGTTGGCGGTCCCCTACATCTTGAATTTGGATGGTAAAAACAACGGTCAATCGCTGACCGTTGCCTAATGCGAGACGGCCCCTTAGGGAGCTTTTAGGTCCGCGGGTTTAATCGTCCAAGCCTGTCGGCGGGCGTGAGCCATCAGATTTGGAGCACGAAACCCTTCCGGGAAAATAACCCAGTTCCAAAGCCTTGCCTCGTCCTTTTCGACAGCATCGGCCGCCTTTAAGCGTGCTTGGGGGAACTCCCAATCCGCTTCGGGAAAGGTGCCATCACCGGGGGAACCGAGCCAAGCCTTTCGGATCCCGGCCAAGAAAGACTCCGGGGAAATCGCGGTGCTTCCCAACCAGACCGCGGGGGAAATTTGGCCATTTTGTTCGAGTTGCTGGCGCACCTCCGCCAGGGCCTGACGGACAAGATACAAAGGCACTTTTAGGGTATTGGCCAGTGGGGCCGGGCTTTGGGTGGACGGCCCCGCCAAGTCTTTCTTTAGCTTGTAAGACTTGGTTTTGCCTTGGAACCGATCTAGGCTTGCTTGAACAGAAAGGTCAAGGATCTCGGCGGCACTTAAACTCCCCTCGGGAACCCGAACCCAGGTCGGATCGGAACCCATAGCAACCAATGCCGCCTCGATTTGGCTGGCATTAAAGGCACCCGCGGTCTCGGGATAGTAGGCCATAACTTCTTTAGCGGTGACAAATCGCACTTCGGGAAACCGCTTCATGTGGCGGACAAATCCCTCGAAATTGCGCCAAGCAAGCGCCTCTTCTTCGGGGGTTTTCCTTGGCGGAAACTTCCAATCTTTTCGGTCGGGTGAGGCGCCTTTTCGAAAATTGACCCCATCCCAAAACTCTGTGTGGACGAATTCGCAAGGGTGATAGACGACGCTCACAATACCTCCCCCCGCCGCAAGGAGTTTGTCCCGTGCGGCGTTAAACTTGGCGATGCCCTCGCCCATTCCGTTGGGGGTTTTGAGATCGGCACGAATGGTATGTTCCAGTTGATACAAATTGAGGACACCCCCCATCCGACAGGGCTTTCCCTCGATGGAGACATGGCGGCCCGAGTCTAGGTAAATCATGTCCCATTCCCGCAAAACAGGATAACTTTGCGGACCCCAAGAGCTGCCGGGTTGGCCATAGCAGCTAGGCCAAACGCCAAACACTTCATGAACCGTTTGCCTACCCTTTCCCTCGCGCCGACGAAACTCGCGAACCCCTTCCTCAAAACCCAAACCATTGAGGTACATCGCCGGACTCGGCGGGATACTATGGTTGGTTGAATGGTACCCAATGTCATGCGCCTTTAGGGCTTCGATTACATCCTTTCTACCGCGATCCTTGAGCACTTGGGCCTTTTCCCCCACGATTTTGAAAACCCCTCGAATCCCTTCGGACTTTAGAAAATCGGCCAATTTTAGGGCGGCATCATCGCTTGCCGGCAGGATGTAGTCTTCCGTGTCAAACCAAAGAATAACAAGGATGGGCTTTGGATTGGCGCTTTTGGGTTTGCCATCCTTTGCCCAAAGATTGCCCCCAATACCCGAAAGAAACAACGAAAAAAGGAGAAGGTTTCGAATCATGGATATGCTCCCAAGGAACCATTCCGCCGGAAAACGAAAAAGGCCCAGCTTCGGGTTATTGTCCCGATTAAGCCGAGCCTGCCAAGGTCCATTGGGATTCGTTAGCTATTCTGGAGGGATTTCCCCCTTCACTTGGATTTCATTGCGAAGCCCTCGAATACCCGGAGTGAGAAGCAACATGTTCGCCGCGAGCCGTTTTTCTCTTTCGGAATTCACCTCGCCTCGAAGGACCACCAGCTCGTTGTCGAAAACGATGTCGATTTTATCCGCGGTAGGTAGGCGATTCTTTGCGGCAACCAAATAGGACTTTAACTGCGTTCGCATTTCATTCCGCTGGATCGCCCCGGGAATGGGCGACTGGGTAGGGATCAAATCGGAGGCAAGTCCGGTTGTGTAGGGAAGTTTACGGGGTGTGGCCGGGGTGGTTGACGGGACAAAGGTCGCTGCCGCTCCGGTGGTCGAGCCCCCGGAAGCCCCACCTCTCGCATTGGCCCCGGTTCTTCCGGCTGCGCCCGTTTGGCGCCCGGCCCCACCACCGGTTGACCCGGAGGAGGTTGTGCCAAGGATGGTGGAACTGTAAAGGGGTTCACCAAATGTGGCGCTGCTTACATTGGAGTACCCATGTTGCAGCGGGTTGAGATAGTATTGTTGAAAGGGGTTGGTGGTGTTGATTCCGGTACTTGCGGCCCCGGCTCGTGTTGGCGAGCTTTGGCCAAAAGTATTTTTGCCCCCGCTACCCACGGCGAAGGTGGAAAAACCGGTGAAGCCATTTTGAAAGGTGCTCAAAGAAGCCGGGCTGGCAGAGCCTCCGGTTCCCCCGCTCATGCCCCCTGCGGAACTACTCCCCAGGGAGGAGCTACCACCCATGCCGCCGCTGCCGCCGCTGCCGCCTCCTGCGCCACCGCCACCAATTTGGGCGTTCGCTTCTTGAAACGAAAAGAGGCCCAAGCCCAAGGCAAAGGAGCCGCGTAGAGCCAATTGCAAAAATGGCATCCGCATGGGAACGCCTCCTTAAATAATCCTGTTATTGATCTTATCGCATTCCAAGGCATCCCAAGAAAAGAAAAAGGAGGGATTTTTCCATTTCTCATGACTTTGCCATTTTTTCTGGCTTTCCCATATTAGCAGCCTTTCCGGCCAATGGCAAAGGACCAACCCTGCTATTTTCCTCTTTTCCCAACAGAAACCATGGCGGTTTTCCTCCATTCCTCGACATACATTTCCAAACTGGAGGAGTTTAGACCCTCTTTGGTCGGCAGGGCCGGCGTGTAATTGATCAAGCGAACCAGCGGATGTCGCGTATCGCAAATTTCGACCAAATTGATGCAGCCCGCGTCTTGTTCTAGGTGGGGAACCAGATCCAACGGGGCCAAAAGGAACTCCGCCAACAAGACCCTAAGGACCACGCTATGAACTACCACCAACGCCTGAGTCCAGGAGGGATCGTCAATGAGTCGCCAGATGGCGCTTTTCACCCGCGTTTGAAAATCTCCTAGCCGTTCCCCAAACATGAAATGGTCATTTGGCCCAAGCGGTGGGCCAAGGGCCTTTTTCATCAGCGCCTCAAGCTGGACCGGATCGCCTTTGGCTTTTTCCAAGATAAGATCCGGCTGGGCGGGTTCGATCTCACGAAGGTCGGCGTCGGAGCAAAGCTCCATTCCGGGGACAACCCGTTCGGCCGTTTGCCGAGTCCGGGGTAGGCTGCTGATAAGGACCTTGTCAAACTTTTGCCCGACAAAATAGATACGGGCCGCTTCGCATTGCAATTGGCCCTCTTCGGTAAGCTCGGCTTGATGCCAATTTGGCCCTTGACGATCCGTAGAAAAATACCGAACGGCGCCATGGCGCATGAGCCATAACCTGCGACGAGGCTTTACTGGGGTGGTCACTGAGGCGCCTCTAGATTCCAAACCTCGCCAATATCGGGCATGCCTACTTTTAGCCCCATGGCTTTTAACGAACCACTCAAAGCCGTCATCCCCTCTTTTTCCCCATGAACCAACTTAACGGTCCCCTGTTTTTCCACGATCGGCATCATCGCATGGCAAAGATCCCGTTGATCGCCGTGCCCGGAAAAGCCGGAAACTTCTTGGACATCGAGCCATTTGTTCCATGTTCGGCCATGAAAGGTTAGGGTCGGATGCTTTTCAAGCACTTTTTCCCCCAAAGTTCTGGGAGCCTGAAAACTGACCAAGACCAAGGCCGACCGGGGGTCATCAATGTGGTTGCGAAGATGCTTGAGGATCTTGCCCCCCTCCAACATCCCGCCCGAGGCAATGATCACCGAAGTACCCCTAGATTTGCTCGCTTGAAACGCCTCCTCGGGATCCACCAACCAATCGACATTCGAATTCTTGGGCTCGGGAGCCGCCAGCTCATCGGGATAGTCGCGGTAAACAAGGCTAAAGGACCGGCCCAGCGGGCTATCCACCTGAATGGGCAACTGGGGAAGCACCCCCTCCCTCATCCATTGGCTTAGATGATGGATAACGGCCTGAGTCCGCCCCAAACTGAATGCCGGGATGAGAATCTTTCCTTCTCTTTCAATGGTGTCATGAAAAATCTTGGCTAACTTTTCACCCATTTGCTCACGGGTTTCATGGATGCGCCCGCCATAGGTCGATTCACAAATGGCATAATCCGAAGGGGGCAAGGCTTGCGCGGGTTTGAGGTAGGGAAGGCCAGAGCGACCAATATCTCCCGTAAAGGCCAAACGCCGATCTCGGGTTCCTTGGCGAAACGACAAAACGGGCATCGCCGAGCCAAGAATATGCCCGGAGTTATAAAGGGTTAACCCAATGCCTGGGAGAATTTCCACCGTCTCGCCAAATTCTTGAGGGACACAGTGATCGACCACCTTTCGGGCAAGGTTGGTACTCAGTCGATGAGCGGTCCCTTGGAGGTTAACACTTTTGCGGGCGGCGAATTCTTGATCTTGGATACGGGCCGAATTGAGCAGTTGAACCTCTAAGATATCCACGGCCGGATAGGTGCAATAAATCGGCCCGGCATAGCCCTCTACAAAAAGCTCATGAATGCGACCGATATGGTCGGTGTGGTTGTGGCTGAGGATGACCGCGTCGAGTTTGGCGGCGGAAAAAGGCAGCTTGGGGGTGATTGCGGGCCGATCGTTCCCCGTGTGAACCCCGCAATCAAGGAGAATGCGAAAATCCCCGAGTTGAACCAGGTGCATTGACCCGGTGACACAACGGGCTGCTCCCCAAAAAGTCACCGAGTGGGGTGCATTGAAAACTTGGGGTGGGGCACCGACAGGGAAGGCGGAGTTTGTGTTTTGGGGGAGATTTTCCATCAT
>SIAL01000100.1 GCA_009691815.1 Gemmataceae bacterium
AAACCGAACTATGGAATTCAAAACTGGGGCAACGGAATCAATTGTATAGAATTGACCAGTTTTAAATCCACCTTGGCTATATGGAAGCCCAGTGGTTGAAATAAAGGTAGCATTATTGGCAACTTGAAGCTGAATAGTTCCATCACCAGAAAAACCACTAACTTTAACTAAAAATTCATTTGGACTCCCTATGATAGCTTCAACTTGGGTAACAGGTTGCGTACCAATAATAATTGTTCCAGTTGTAGCAACTTTGAAATTATTATTGGCAGTATCAATGCTTGTTTGATACTTAATATTGGTTAATGGCAAAGTGATTATACTAGAAGGAATAATATCTTGCGAGAAAGTTATTTTAAAAACGACAGATGATCCAGATGCAGTTTGACCTGTAGGATTAAAACGATTAATTGAATTTACAACTGGTGACCGAGGGTTTATTTCAAACGCTTCGGTTAATTTACAGGGAATTGATAAATCAACCAAAGGTGTCCCTGGAGCAATAGCTCTTATCTGGGCTATTGGATTGATATTGATTGACAATTTACCAAAGGACCCCGCCTTAGTTGGCAATTTAACAGTAACTCTGTAATTTTTATTGTCAATAATTCCCTGATTAACAACTGGAACAACATTGGTAATCGTACACAATCCAAGCGAAGCATCTTTAACTATTATGAAATCAGCTGAATTGACACTGGTCGGATCAACATCAAAATTAAATCGAACATTATAAATAACCGATGTCGTTGGAGGTGAATCAACTCGGATTGTTGAAGGGGTGGCTCGCACGATTGACTGAATTGGAGCCGCGGCTGGGATTACGCTTGAGGTCCATACGGTTGACGCCCCATTTGCAATGGCACGGTAAGCAACATTCCCCTCCATGTTCCTAATGGAATCCACACTTCCAGGCATCCCGGTTTGATTTTGAAAAGAGACAGTTGTATTAGAAGTTCCTTGGGTGGAGTAAAGAACTCTATTGGTTGCCCCTAGGGTGCCAATATCCGCCGAAAAATATATCTGGTTCCCAACAGGAGTGAAATCGGCTGGGGAGGAATCAGCACCACCCGCATTTAGATCTTTGAGCAGGGTAACCACCGGTGAATCAAACCCGGTAATAATATAGGGCTCAAAATTGTTGAGGGGGGACGCGGCGGTTCCTAATCCCTGGTTAGCAGCCGAAAAAATTGCGAATTGTTCACCAGCAACAATGCCTGTTACTGTTGGATCGGATGGAGCAGCACCTGAACTATTGGTATTGATATTTCGAATATTTTTTGTTCCGGAAAGTGTTCCATTGGACACCCATGGTTCATTTCCAACTAAAGCATTAGTTGGAGATCCAAAGAAAATATTATTACCAAACGCCGAAATTTTGGTTGAAGAATCTAATGATAAAACATAAGAAATATCGCTTCTTCCGGAAACTGGGTCAATAACTCCGGTTGTTTTAAATAAAGAGTTCCCTGTAAAACCATCCAAAGCGGTAAAATAAACCACGCCTTCTATAGAAGCAAAATTGATTGGCTGGGCAGTACCAGGATTACCAAGAATACTTCCAACAACCACTGCCGAGGTATCAGCAGGCCCTAATTTATATAAGGAAAAATTACCTTGGCTTATTTTTCCAGCAAAAAACAAAGTACCGTTGGCATTAACAATTGACTTCCCGGCTACAGAAGAGGTACTTGGGACGGAATCGACATAATTTGATGCGACAAGTAGCTGCTTGCCATTGGAATCAATTTGATACAAACTTCCACTATCATTAATATAAATAAAATTATTGAATGAACCTACAACCTTTGATGATGAACTCAAAGGTGTTAGCAGAACTACATTTACTGGAATACTATTCGCGACACCTTTGGAGTAATATAATAACTGGTTTCCATTGGCATTAGGTTTAAGAAAATAAAGTGCATCATTAAATGACAGTAAAGATGCTGGATCATAGTTTGCCAAAAATGAACCAGTTGTTACAGCTATTGTACTACCTAATGTTCCAGTTGATGACCATAAATCATTTCCAACAACAAAAAACAATGTGCCTCCAACATTTACTAATGATGCATTGTTAGGTGATTGAGTGCTAATAGAAGCTGTATTCATGGTTTGATAAGTAGACCCAACATAAAGTTCAGATCCAAGCTGACCATTATTTGCTGATAAATATAATACCCCATTTTTTACTGCCAAACCATTTGGATTTGATGAAGCATTGTTTGCAACATTGAAATCCTTTAAAATAAATGTAGTTAAAACGGTTCCTTGAGTAGTAAATAACTCATTTCCATACAAAGGATCATTGGCGGCAAAAAATGCCTGGTAATGGTTGGCGGCAAATTGGGTTGGATTTGACCCGCCAACTCCCGGATTAATATCCACAATTTGCAACGCCCCTACCATTCCTTCAAGCGAAACCGGAATGCTGGAAGGTTCCATTCCTAATGGTGTGAATGTTGTAACCGCGGTAGGGCCGGATCCCGTTGTTGTGAGGATCCCGCCATCCGCCGCTAAGATTAAGGCATTGGGAACAACAACGGAATTAAGAAGCCCCGTGGTTGGATTGAGACCATTCCCATTTGGGTTAATGTCAAGAGCCAACTTTGAAACAATTCCATTGGACTGATAAAGTTCAGTTCCCCCAATTTTCCCTGTCGCCGCAAAAAATACTTGGCCATTTAGGAACCGCATAGGGCCTACAGGGTCCGCCGGTAACAAAGTGCCGGAGGAACCATTGACAGGCTGAGTAAGGGCAGTTGGAATGGTGAATGCTGAAGAATTTTGTGGAATTGTAAAAAGGGACAACCCCGAATTGCCGCTCAGGGTTCCCTGGAAAAAGATGTTGCCATTTAGTATGTTTAAATCTATAATTGAAGAAAAACTATAGCCAACTATTTGGTTTACTGAAAATGTTGCATTACTGAATGTTTGATTGTTACTTAAACCTAATTCAAAAATACCAATATTACCACTCGGTAATTGATCGACAATATATAACAATCCACCAGAAATCATTAGTTCTTGTGGATTAGTCCAAGGAGCTAATGTGGTTGGACCAGTTACCAAAGTTGAAGTAATTGATGTTAATGTATTATTAGAATAGGTATCATATGTTCTATATAATTCATTCAAACCAGTTTGGGCATTGTTTGATAGAAAATAAGCTTGTAAACCAAAACTTACAATGTCACTATAAGTTCCTGTTGGCGCATTTTGAACGACAAAGCTGGTGTTTTTGGGAGCTGCCACGGCAAACAAACCGGATTGCTGGGAGTTTGGATTGATAGCGCTGGCGTACAATCGACTTCCCGCATCTACAACCGCACCAGGATTAATGTAGTTAACGGCTCCTGAGGAGAGAGTTACTGGCGATGCCTTAGTACCTGAATCATACCGGTATAGCGCTCTTGTATTGTTTGTATTGTTTGCTGTAAAATATAAGGTTGCATCAACTTGAGTGAATTGGCTTGGATATGAAGAACCAGAAGGATTGAGATTGGTTGGACCTGTAAAATTGATAATTGTTGGTACGGAACGATCTTCTAAAATTTCTATTAAAGGATTAAAGTTATTAATTTGTTTTTTGTTGTTTAGTGATTTAAACGCAAATAGGGATAATATTTTTTTCATTACTAGTTTACCTCAATTTCGTTAAAACGAAAAGTCCTTTTGTATTTTAGGATTTTGGATTACCTAATTCCGGGCCAACTATTGGATCTTGTTTGGTAGGAACTGCCGTGGGTTTTGACCCTGGCGTAAACTCTGGGATAACGGGAAAAATTTCTTGGTTTGGCAACCGAGGAGGGGCGGCTGTCGTGGTTCGTGTTTGGTTTAAGGGCCCTAGCCCATGGATAGGATCTTTGATCGGTCCATCCGCAAATCCTGTGGCTCCTTGCAACCAGCTAATTATTTTTTTTCCTGGCCTATACCAAGATTTTTTATTTTCTAATGGGTTTGGTTTTTCCCAATCTTTTGGGGAACTTTCCCCATAACTAAATGTTGAGGCTATCCAAGCCATAATTCCGCTTTTGGGATTTGGGAGGATTGGAGTAGGCTCCTTGGCAATTTGCCCAAGTGGATCCAAAGCAGTAACAGGTACAACTTGAACCGACCGGTATCCTGCAAGGTTATATTGCAATAAAGCGCTTCGTGCTTGCAATCGTACTCTCATGGATGGGTCATTGGTTATTGCTTTCTCCAAAGCAGCACCCACTTCCTGGCGAACAGGCCTCATCTTGGATAATGCCAATGCAGCTTCGGCGCGAACCCCGGCTTTTCTGTCCGAAACCATGGAATCGGCCAAAGCTACAATTGCCATAGGTTGGGAAACCCCTTCAACAGACCGCAAATCCTCAATGGATTGTAAACGAACCAGTTCTTCACCGCTAGATTTCAATATTTGGCAAATTTGCGCAACTTGTTCGGGATTTTGGATATTTTTTGGTTTGCCTAGAAAAAATAATTGAAGGGGAAGCGCCTGTCCCTCCCCTATCATCAACAGAAGAATTACTGAAATCCCCATTTTGCAGGTACCCTATTCTCCAATTATGATAGACTCCGCAAATGAGGAAGTCCCTTCTTTGGTATCGACCATACCGCCTACCTTGATTGGGCGATTCACAAAGGGTTTCCCTGTTTTTTGACCAACACCTTGCCATAAGGACCCAATTATTGGTCCAATCCGAATCTGTTTCACTGACGAAGTGTTCCTCTCAATGGATTGGATTTTTCCCGAGTTGGGAGCTTTGGTCGCTGGTGATTTTTGTTACTTAAAGCGATCAAATCAAGGGAGTTATGGCTGAAACATTTGGGGAAGTTACCATGAAAAATAACACCATCCGCGTTGGTATGGTTGGTTTAGGGATGATCTTTCAAGAAACTTACTTACCTGTTTTTGAACAAAGCCGGGGCCGGGTCAGGTTATCCTTAAAGGACAAACCTTACGAAATCCAGCTGACTGGTGTCGCATCCCGCACCGAAAAGTCCCACTCCATGGTTCGGGAAAAGTTTGGAATCCCCTGTTACTCAGGCCCAGATGCTGTAAATCAATTGTTATCGCAAGGAATTGATGCCTTATGTATTGCTAGCCCCGATGGTACTCATCATTTACCAGCTTTGCAGGGATTACGGCATAATTGCCATATTTTGATTGAAAAACCTTCTGTTTTAAATATGCAAGATTTGGATCTATTAGAAGCGCAAGCCAATACTAGCGAAACTTTGGCCCGCGTGGTTTACCACAAGTTAGGTGATCCTGACCACAAAAGGTTACGCACTTTGGTTTCAGAAAATGTCCTTAGGCATGTTAATTCAGGTTATTGCACCCTTCTTGAACCTAAATCCATTAGCCAAGGGACTTTTGCCGCATGGATTAACGGGCGTAATCCTGCTACCTATGTCGCCGTTCATTATTTCAAACTGATTGATTTTACCTTTGGTACCTCCCAAGCAAGGGATAGTTGGAAACTTAGGCGAATTGGCTGCAGTGCTCAACGGGGTATTGTGGGGCCTGCTCAGGGTTCCACCTGGGATTCTGTCCAAAATCATATTACCTACGAACATCCTGATGGTCGGGAAGCCTCCTTTGATATCCACACCTCCTGGGTAAATCCCGATAATTTTCCAGGCTATGTGGATCAGGAAGTTCAATTTCGGTTCGACAATGGCATTTGGAATGCTTCCCAGCGTAAAAGGGGGGTGGAATTGGTTGTTGAGGGCCTGACCCCGCATGATTTAAAGACAAATATCAACAATCATTATAACGCCTCCCTCTTGGACCCATGGGGCCCCAAAGTATCCAAGGGGTATGGTTTGGAAGTTTTAGAACGCTTTTTTACAGAGGTTGCCCATGTGGAATGGGATGGTGATAAAAGTGACCGACCTGCCCGGCTAAAAACGGTGCGCTCTATGAAATATGCCGACCTTTCTGCGGATCGGAATGTGGTTGCCATGGTCCAAGCAACAGAAGCGATCCTTGAAATGGCAGCCCAAGGTAAACCCGGTGGGGTGGTTGAAGTAAATGGAGAACATGGCGGATTGGTTCTCACCTACTCCGGGGCCTCGGATCGAATCGTTCTTTATGAAAAGCCTATTTAAGTCCAATAGGCAAAGATTTCCGTGGCCATCACCCTTCTCCTAAGGTAGTCTGATTTAGCGATGATCTTAAGGAAACTTTTATGAACAAAAGAATACACCACCCCAAGGAGGAACTGTCGAACCAGATCCGTG
The DNA here is from genome assembly GCA_009691815.1 of Gemmataceae bacterium. Lineage (GTDB taxonomy): Bacteria > Planctomycetota > Planctomycetia > Gemmatales > Gemmataceae > SYLG01. Next base: position 6,238 of record SIAL01000100.1, read on the forward strand.
CCGGAATGTTCCAAACGGAACCAAAATCGCTTCGGACCTTTACCCCTACCCAAGCGGTTTTGGCAGAATCATCTGGAATTTATCATTGGACCCCGGAAGGCCGAAGGCTTTATGATTTTTCCTCGGGGGTTTTGGTTGCAAATCTTGGGCATAATTCCGTTTCATGGATGGATCGTTTTTTCGGCCATATGGGTTACCAATCATTTCTTGCAGAACGGGTTGGCCCGCAGACGAGTAATACTTCCACTCAACCCTATTTTCGTGCCGCCCCCTTAACGGCCTACAACGCGATTACCCCAGTTGAGGTAAAGGCCAATCAAACTCTTTTGGAATTGATGCGCAGTCGGCCCGGTGGAGCCAGAATGGAAAAGGTCCTCTGGGCGGCCTCTGGATCAGAGGCGGTGCAAAAATCGTTATGGGCCTCCTTGGCCCGTTCAAAATCCAAAGACATAATCGTTGCCACTAGGTATGGTTTTCATGGAAAAAAAGGTCTTTCGCACGCCATTACCGGAAGTGAAACGGATCATGAACGCGACCCCCGGGTTCGTTTTATTTCGTTCCCTATGGAAGAAAGGCGTGATGTGTCCCAACGGGGAGATTCCTTTGATTTCGCTCCGTATGCCTTGGAGCTGAATGCCCTTAAAAAGGAGTTTGGCGACCGAATTACCGCCCTTTGTACAGAACCCTATTTAGGGGGCGGTGGCAGTTATCACCCTCCCAAAGCCTACCTTCAAGGCCTGCAAAATTTTTGCCGTGAACATGATATTTTGTTCCTATTGGACGAAGTTCAATCCAATTTTGGCCGCACAGGATCCCTGTTTGCTTTTGAAACCTATGGCCTTGAACCGGATTTGGTTATTCTGGGCAAGGGACTGGGAAACGGTGTTCCTGTTGCCGCCGTGGTAGGCCGGGGAGATGTTTTAGAATCGCTTGATTATGGAGAAGCTTCGGACACATGGAGCGCCAACCCTTTGCAAGCCGCGGCAACCTTGGCCACCCTAGAGGAATTTCACGAACTAAATATCTTGGCAACAATGAAGGCCTCCTCAGCCCTGCTTGAGGAAGGACTTTTGAAACTCAAACAGTTCCCCTTTGTCGCTCATTTGCGTGGGGAACAAGGTGGGATGGTTTGGGGTCTTGAGTTTAAAGACCATGATGGTTTAACAGGCCCGGAATGGGCCAATCGTTTCGTTTTGGCCAGTTACCTTGGCGGTTTTCCAAAAACGGATCTGGAATCCGGCCAAGGGCAATCCTCGGATGGCATCCATTTCCTTGGGCCGTTGGCGAAAAAGGTTATTCGAATTTCCCCCCCCTTAATCATTCAACCCCAGCAAGCCCGTGATGCCACCCTTTTGATGTACCAAGCGGCCCAATCTTTGATGACTGATGGTGTGAACCGATGCTAATCAGCCACCTTTGGGCCGTCGAAGGACCGATGTTCACCGTTTTGGACCATTTCTGTTCCTGGTTTCCAACGGGTACCTTTTTTGGAGAGCCGCTAAATATTAGGGCCTTGTTGGCCCTCCTTGCGGTGAGCCTACTTTGCGGGGCCGTGGGCAGTATTGTGGTAGGCAACCGGATGGCATTTTTTAGCGATGCCCTTGCCCATTGCGCGTTTGCGGGTGTCAGTTTTGGCTTCCTCCTTTTCAAAATCTTTGTAAATCCTGAAGGGGATCGCAACAAGGACGACAATTTTTGGGAATGGGTTGCGCCTGTAATGGTAACCTTCGGAGCGGTTGTTGGGGCCGCGATCGCTTTTGTGCGAGAAAAAACCGGTTTGGCAAGCGATACGGTGATTGGTGTATTTTTTGCGGCCTCCCTTGGTTTTGCCGCCGCCCTCTCCAAACTTATCAAAAGTCGGCGAGTGAATGCGTTGGAATATTTCCTTTTTGGAAATCCGCTTCTGGTTACCGAACGGGAGATTTGGGCCTTATTTGGCCTTTTAATTTTCACGACTTTGGCCCTGGTTTTTCTTTATAACGGCCTGGTATTAACCAGCTTCAATCCCTCCCTTGCCCGTTCCAGGCGACTGGGAGCCAGATGGCGTAACTATGCCTTTATTATCCTTTTGGCTTTGATTGTGAATCTAAGCCTTCGCTATGTTGGGGTGTTGCTTATAAACGCTCTATTGGTGGTGCCGGCCGCGGCAGCTTTTAACTTGGGTCGCAACCTTCGTCAGGTGTTTTGGATCACCATGATTGTAAGCCTTGTTTCCGCCGTAGGTGGCCAATGGATTAGTTGGGAATTGGAAACTAGGGCCTCCATTGAACTTGGGGTTTCCGGGACCATTGTTTTGCTGACGGTGGCTATCTTTTCCCTAAGTGCCATCCTAGGCCCTTTTCGAACCCAAACCAAAGCGTGAAACAACCGACTCAAAGGTATATAATCCTTATAGGGTCTTGGTTTTTCAGGGAGATGAAATGGTATTTGCGACACAGGCGACCAACCTTTTCGCCAATTTTCAACAAGCCCTTTTGGTTTTCACCAGCATTGTTTACGAAGCCCTACCCTTCATCCTTCTTGGTGCTTTGGTGGCCGGTTTGCTGGAAGAATTGCTACCTCCCCGCCTGCTTTTGCGGGTTTTACCAAAGTCTCGGTTTGTGGGAATTCTAGTCGGGGCCCTCCTTGGCCTAATTTTTCCCATGTGTGAATGTGGCATCGTTCCTGTGATGCGAAGGTTGCTCCGAAAAGGCCTTCCCCTAAGTACCTCAACGGCATACCTTTTAGCCGGCCCTGTCATCAATCCAGTAGTTTTGATGAGCACCTATGTTGCCTTTTCCGGCATGGAAGAAACATTGGATTCCGGGGGAAAACTGGCTTACCAAATGGGTGGCCCAACCATGATGGTTTTTCGGGCGGTTTTGGCTTATGGAGTTGCTGTTGGCGCCTCCCTTGTGGTGGATTTTCTCTGGCGCCGCTACGGTTCTGAAAAGTTGTTAACCGCCTCCGCAATGCCGGATCGAAACCTTGAAAAAACGCTGCAGGGTCGAGATTTGTCCTTTAAGGCCAGAATAGACAGGATTACTGCCACAGTCCTTCATGATTTTGTGGACATCACCACTTTTTTGGTTCTGGGTTCCGGGTTGGCCGCTACGGTTCGATTTTTCCTTACTCACGAAACGATTGCCTCTTGGACAGATTCGCACATTGTCCTTGCCATTAGCCTAATGATGGGGTTGGCCATCTTACTTTGCCTTTGTTCCGAGGCGGATGCTTTTGTCGCCGCCAGCTTTGTAAAAATGGCCCCAACGGCAAAATTGGCCTTTTTGGTTTTGGGGCCCATGTGCGATTTCAAATTGATGGCCCTATACACAAGGGTATTCAAGCCTAAGCTCATTGTTTGCATATTTGGTACGGTCATTCTGTTGGTGTTTTTAGGCTCTTTGGCGGCTCATCAAATCTGGATAAATATTGCACCTACACTTATGGGGGATGGCAATTTCATTCCTCCAACCATCCAAGGGAGTAAATAAACATGGAACTTCCCATGGCAAAACTGGAACAATCATCCCACCAACAAGAAACAAAAAATCCGCCCCATGCTCCACATGAACATGGGGCGGATGGGGTGCTCGTTTATGAACAATATTTGGGAATCGCCGTTTCTGGAATTTTGGGATTGGTATCACTTTACTTGTTCCAATCGGGCAAGTTAAACCTCATCCTAGCTCAAAAATTTCATGTTTGGGTCCTAATCAGCGGAATTGGACTTTTAATTTTGTCGGGCATTCGCGCCTACATGGCCTTCACCGGGTTCTCGGGTGGATGCTGTTCTCATGACCATGGGGA
>SIAL01000101.1 GCA_009691815.1 Gemmataceae bacterium
TGAAAAAATTGACACCCGAGGCTACGGCCCCACGGTTCGGGAGATCGGTAAGGCATTTAACATCAAAAGCCCCAATGGGGTGATGTGCCACCTAAAAGCCCTTGAGAAAAAGGGGTTGATCACCCGGGAAAATTTTTCCGCCCGGGCCATACAGGTAACAGACCATGTTCCCGGTGCCAGTAGAGCGGGTATTCCCCTATTGGGTATGGTGGCCGCGGGTACTCCCATTGCCGCGGTGGAGCAGTCCGAAAGGCTTAATTTTGGTGATCTGTTTAATGGCCCAGATCACTTTGCCCTTCAGGTTCGAGGGCAATCCATGATCGAAGATCACATTGAGGATGGTGATTTCGTCATTATCCGAAAACAAGATACGGCCCGAAATGGGGAAAAGGTTGTCGTCCTGATTGACAATGAGGCCACCCTTAAACGCTATCATTCCGAAAAGGGAAAAGTTTCCCTTATTCCCGCCAACCACACCATGTATCCCATTGAGTTAAAGCCCACAAGTGACATCAAGATTTTGGGTACCTTGGTGGGGGTGTTAAGGAAATGCGGGTAAGGATTTAGTATTATCGACCATACCAAGCGACCAACCTTTCGATTTGGTTGGTCGCTCCTAGGATTTGATAGGCGAGCCTTTGACGGAAAGTGCCTAGGACACGGTTGAACCCATAGTGATCATCGACAATGCTAAGGGCTTTTTGCGCGGCCTCCGTTTCGCTCATGGCATTTTTCAGGATTCTATAAAGCCACATTTGGACCGAATAAATCAGCAGGGTGAGGTCAATCCCCTCCCAAAAGGGCATGTTGAAAAAGGTCGGTCCACAAAACTGCAATGATCCCAATTTCATAAGATAATAGCGCTCGAAAATTCGCTCTACCTCCATGGGCAAAGCCTCCACCGCTTCCTCCCCCAGCCTAAAATCCGCTTCGGGCAGCCATTTGTGCATTTTGGGCACTGATCCCTTTCCTTGTACAAACGCCCAAGCGGCGCCAAGCAGTGCCAACCTGCCCTGGTCTGCCACACCTCGATTGGGGCCGTGGTCCTTTCGCAGGCAAATGGCCGCTAACTGGCGAAACAAAACCCGCCCAATCCAATTGGGTTTTGCGGTTTGATCCCTATTGGATGCGGTAACCGAGGCGGGCAAGTGTTTTGCAAGGATGGTACAAAGTTCCTCGATCTTGATCGTTTCGAGGTTGGTCAATTTTGCTTTGCGCAAATCCGAAGCCAAATGAAATACCCGAAACATCCGAAGGCCAAGCGGGACCTCTCTATCCAAAAGAGGAATCGTCAACCCCTTGGCCATAGCAAAAACCTTTTCCCATTCGAGGCCGGGGTTTCCTTCCACTAGAGGGGGAGTTACCTTGGCACATGTACCCAATTCGTTGGTGGGCATGGCTTCCCGAACCAAGAGCTCCTCGGCGAATTTTCGTAAATCCACCAAGTGTTCGGGCATCGGGCGACCAAGAGAGGCCGAAGCCGAAGGGCAGGCATAGCGCATTCCAACAGACCAACCCCTTCCCGTGGGAATCAGAATAAAAGGAAACAGTTTGCAAGGTAGCGGTTTGCTATCGTAACCATGCTTGGCATGAATCTTACAGCGCCCCCCATCGTCAAGGAATACGCAGGATCCATCGGATTTGTGATTCAAAACCGTCTTTTTCGAAAACCACCCACCTGTGATGCGTAACGGCTCCAAACCCCCGAGCTCTTCCTTTGTCCAAGCCTGATCGACAATCCGCTTAGCCTCGCCTGGACTCACCGTTACGAGGTATTCTTTGCAGCAGGTGCCGCAAGTGTGGCAATCCCAATTTTGGATTGTCGGAAGCGGCAGTATCGTTTGCATCATTTGGGTCCGAAGGTGAAACAGAAATAAAGCAATGAATTCATGGCATCGGGGCTTTTGGTGTAAGCGATCCGGGCTTATACGCCTTGAGGAAGCCGAGGATATCTTTTTCTTCATCAATGCGATCGTAGCCCAACAATCGCATTTCATCGATGGCCCGATCCACTGGCCAACCCTCTTTTTCCATGCGGTATAGTGCGGTGTAGGCTCCAGTTCGATGAATACCGGCGAAACAATGAACCAATATGGGATAGCTTTCCGGTTTGTTCAACACACCAAGGTACTTCCGGAGGTTTGCGGCCACAGGAGGCTCTTCGCCTTGATGGATCGGCTCCCATGCCATGGGGGTAAGCCTTAGATATTGAATTTCCTGAGCCCGACACCAAGTTTCTTCCTCTAGATCCGGGCTGGGCTCCCCGGCGACATAGGAATCACGAAGGGTAACCACGGTCTTGAATCCATGGTCATGGACCATCCGTTTTATACCCGGAAGTGTCATTTGACCGCTTCGATAAAAAGTACCATAGGTTACGACGCGGAAATTCTTTTGGCTTTTGAGCTGTTTTTGGGCCAAAGCAATAGGGACGGCCAAGCTGGCAACAATCAGCATCCCACCCAACATGGTACCCAGGATCCGGATTTTTCGGTTCATTTTTGCCTTCCTAGCCAAATGATTTCGCCGCTGAGTTTACCGATCTTTCGATTCGGTTGCATCCCGGATTGCCTTTTTTTCAGGCAAGTGATTCTGGGTGATTTTAGAATCTGGTTCCTTTGAGGGCTCAGAGGGCGCAAGGCTTGGCCCCGCCCAAACTCGCCAAATCGAGTAAAATCCCTTGAGAAACCGGGCAACTGCCCATTGGGACCAAACAAGTAACTGATCAAACCACAATTCCCTTAGTTTTGGCGGACTCTTCCCAACAAGGGACGGCCGAAAAACCATTAAAATCGCCGGGGCCAGAAACGAAAAAAAATGGGTGCCCCCACGGTCGGCTTGCCACAGATCAACCCCCGCCAAAAGTGCTAAATTCAAGGCGATGAGTTGGCCCAGATTTTTGTTTTGGGACCAAAAAAAACTGGCAATGGAAAGGGTCAAGAAAACGACAAATATGGGCATCCGATAGGCCCAATGGATCCCATGCCAAAAACTGTCGGTTCCAAGGTCTGGCTCCAACCATGGAATCCAGTCCCGCCAGATCCAAGTGGACGAAGCCAAAAAGAAGCAAGGTAGGATAGCAAATAGAAAGGCAACCAAAAAACGGTCCATCCCTTTGCGCCAATAGAATCCACACCAAGTTGGAATTACCATAAAGGGCGAAATCATAGTGCCGGTGGCCAATCCCATGAAAAACCCGGAGACAAATGGTTTTTCCATCCAAAATATCGCCCAAACCCAAAGCGCCATAGGGAACGCCGAATCCCAGCGCCCCAAGTTCAAAGTATTGAACGGGGTCAGCATAAAAGTATAAGGGAGAAGCAAATACATACAGGCGGCGGCAACCCCGGAAGTTGCGTTCTGAAAATGTCGCCAACCAATCATAAACAACCCGATGGCCGTGGCCAAATGGCAAGCAAGGGCCAAACCCCTTTCCACTACCAACCGAATGGTGGGAGGCTCGGAATCCAAAAACCGATTCTTGAGGATTTCCTCGGTCCGCTCGCGAACTTGGGCCGTTGGTGGCTTAACTCTTTCGGTCGGTACTTCCCCGCCTTCATTGGCCCTGTTGGGTTCGCGAATCGCCACCAGAACCAAGGCCCCGAAAAGGGTCACTGAAAAAAAACAAAGCCCGGCGGCATTGAGATTTGGCTTGAGAAAGGGGCGGTGATTCAGGACAAGATCCACCAAGGCCCTGATAATGATCAGCATGGTTCCACCAAGGAGCCATGAATAAGGCCACCGGTTGATCCCTTCCGACTCGACAAGGCGCTGTTCCAAAAGGAGCAACAACCCTGGCATCCAAAGGAAAAGTAGCAAAAGGTCGAGGTGTCTCAGGGAAAAGAGTCGATCAAACCGAAAAAAAAGGGCAACCACCAGAACCAAAGCCGAGTAGAACCACGAGGTGGGAGTTGGAAGGTTTCCATCCAGAAAAATGGAGCCGGCCCACAGCATTTCGCCACCGATTCTCCTTCCTACTGTTTGCCAAAAGCCCGGGAGGAAGGGTTACAGTTTACCCTTCAAATTGCCCGGGCAAGATTTCAAAAAATGAAATCCATCACATCAAGATTCAGGGACCAACAAGCTCGACAATATTGCCATCCGGGTCCTTAATCACCGTTAGGAAAATGCCTTTGGCAATGGATTCCGGAATGGCGGCGGGAGATTTCGCCAAAAGCTTAACCCCGGCTTTTTCCAATCGGGCAACCGCCTTTTTGGTGTCCGTTATGTGCAGGGTCAAATAGCGGAAACCGGTTTGAGAGTGAATGGTTTCATTGTCTGAAAGGCGTGGCTTGGCCTCCTTGATTTGCATCAATTTGAGCTTGGTTGCGCCGGGACCGTCCCCCAAAACAAAAACTCGAATGTTTAGGGGTTTGGTCAGTTTGGGGTCGGATAATCCGGCCTCGGCCGCAAACGCGGGCGGCACGGAAAATCCGGTGATTTCTTTAAATCCAATGGCTTCCGTGTAGAATTTGGCGCTTTTTTCGATGTCGGTTACGACCGTCCCGAGGTCAATTGTCAGGTTACCAAAATCGCCTTTGCCTTCATCTTGGATTGCACGGAGTGTGACAATTCCAAACACCATCACCGCCAAACCTAAAACTAGGCGGCCCATAATCGTTTTGCTCACCAATTGCATCATCGTTGATCTCCATGTGGAAAGGTATTCCCTCTTGATTTAGGAAACCTTGGCCAAAATTCTCGGCGAAAGCACCTTGCTCCTTAAGGAAACAACTCGGATAATTTCCAAATCCTACCAAGCGCCCCCTATTACCTAATTAGAGTCCACCACTCAAGGCATTTAACCATGTGTACTTTTCTCGGCCGTTGGACTCCTTTTCGATGGGTGGCATTTTGTCCTGTTTTTATGATCCTCGCCTCTTTTGAGGTTCCCGCCAAGGATGACTTCATCCCACGGGCTCAAGCGGTAAAGCCTGGTCCTGCCCTCTCTGTAAAGGAGGCCATCGCCAAAATGAAGGTGCCCCCGGGATTTCGGGTCGAGTGCTTTGCCAGCGAACCCGATCTGGTAAATCCGGTGGCCATGACAATCGACGAAAAGGGGCGCGTCTGGGTCACGGAAAGTTTGGAATACCCAAGGCGCCAACCCGGGGTTGGAAAGGATCGGGTAAAGATTTTGGAGGACACCGACGGGGACGGCAAGGCTGACAAGGTCACCCTTTTTGCCGAAGGATTAAACATTCCATCGGGTATCGCGGTGGGACATGGTGGGGTTTGGGTGGTCAATAGCCCCGACCTCCTTTTTTATCAAGACACCGACGGCGATGGCAAAGCAGACAAAAAAGAGGTCGTATTAACAGGTTTTGGCCGGGATGACACCCATGAACTCCCCAATTCACTTACCTGGGGACCTGATGGCTGGCTTTATGGACTCAACGGCGTGTTCAACCCTTCCGTGGTTAATCACCAAGGCAAAGAGTTTCGCTTCACTTGTGCTTTGTTTCGAATCCATCCAAAAACTCGTGAATTTCAGGTGTTTAGCGAAGGTACAAGCAACCCTTGGGGTGTTGCCATCAATGCTAACGGCAGTTTTTTTGTCAGTGCCTGTGTGATCGACCATTTATGGCATTTGGCCGAGTCGGCCTATTATCTTCGTCAAGGTGGCCCTTATCCCCCCTTTACTTGGCACCTAAACTCCATCGTTAATTACAAGCACCAACAGGCCGCTTACTGCGGTATCAACTGGTTTGATAGCGCCGCCTACCCCAAAGCGTTTCGCGAGAAACTGTACATGGGCAACATCCACGGAAGCTGCATCAATGTCGACAGTCTCGAACGCAACGGCTCCACTTACAAGGGTCGGGGGCAACCCGATTTCTTAACCGCCAACGACGCTTGGTTCATGCCCGTGGTTCAAAAAACCGGGCCTGATGGCTGCCTTTGGATTCTCGATTGGTATGACCGGTACCACTGTTATCAAGATGCCAACCGAGATCCCGCCGGAATTGACCGGCTTCATGGCCGACTCTACCGAGTTGTCTATAAAGGCAATCAGCCTTCCAAACCCTTTGACCTATCCAAAAAGTCCGATATTGAACTTGTGGAACTCTTGGGAGATGACAATGTCTTTTACAGAGATCATGCCCAAAGGCTTCTCACCGAAAGGATGATCTGGAAGAAATCCGAGGCCAACCTGATTGAGCTCCTCGGAAAAATCGTCCTATCCGAGGAAACGCCCCGCAAAAAACGCCTGCACGCTTTTTGGGCTCTTGGGTCCTCCGGGCCGCTTGACCCGGGACTTGCCTTAAAACTTTCCATGGATTCTGATCCAACCATCCGTTCTTGGGTGGTTCGGTTCTTGGGAAATGAAGGTGCCCTAAGCCCTCATGCACGGGAAATCGTTGGGAAATTGGCCCAAAACGATTCGCCTGATGTCCTCCTTCAAGTTGCCATCGCCGCCGATAAAATCCAAGGTCTCGATCCCCTATCCATTTGGCATCAGGTCCTAACCAAAGCGGGAAATGACCCTGTCATTCCTAATGTCATTTGGCAAAACCTGCATCCAAGATTGCCCGCCCAGGCAGCCAACTGGCTTGAATTGGCGAAAAACCCGGGAGAAACCAATCGGGGGGCGGGGCAAATCCTGGCAAGGCTTTCCGATAAGTTACTTTCCGAAAAACCGTTTCACCCCGAAGCCATCGACAAGCTGTTGGAGATCCTACTTCAAAACAAACTCGAGGGTGGCCTTCGACAATTTTTGGGGATTTTGGCCCTTCGGCTTGAAACAGGCGAGCTTAATGGCCCTGCAAAGGAACAATTGCGCACCTTGCTCCTTCCCGAAATCCGAACACTTTCCCAGGGCACAAATCACAGCAAAGATATCCACCAAATCGCCGTGATCAATTTGGCCTTATTTGGCGATGCCACGGGAATCGAGAATACCAAAGTCATCTTTGAGGAGACCAAAAACCCGGAAGCTCTGCGTCGCCGGGCCCTGCAATCCCTATTGCGTGTCGATGCCAATCATGCCAACGAATTGGTCATCAATCGGATCAACGACCCCAAACTGGGATCTCCCGAGGTACGGGGGCGGATGGTACTCGATTTGGCCATCCTTGATCAAAAGGAATTGGCAACCACTCTCCTTAAAGAGTGGTCCAAAACCCCTTCGGAAATACAGGTCCGCATTGTCGATCTCCTTACCGGGCGGCCCACTTGGGCCAAGGCCCTCCTTGCGGAAATCGCCAACAAAAACATCCCAGCCAACGCCCTAAACGCCAACACGGTCCGAAAGATTTTGGGTTTCAAGGACAAAGGCCTCACCGACCAAGTAGGAGCCCTTTGGGGAACTCTACGCGAAGGACGAAACCCCGAACGGGAACAGGTGGTCAGGCAAATGAACGACTACTTGAGGAAAACGCCGGGCGATCCCATCGCCGGGACGGTTCTGTACCAAAAAGCCTGCGCCCAATGCCACAAAATCTATGGCCAAGGCCAAGAGGTTGGTCCCGACATTACCTCCAATGGCCGGGCCAATTTTGACCAACTTGTTTCCAATGTGTTTGACCCGAGCCTTGTTATTGGAACCGGTTACAACGCCACCACGGTTGGCACAACCAAAGGGAAAATCTTTACCGGACTCCTTGTGGAAAACAGCAAGGAACGCGTCGTGCTTCGGGTTCAAGGGGGGATCCTAGAGACCATTCCCCGCCCCGAGGTGGAAGAACAAAAAACCAGTGCCAACTCGCTCATGCCAGAAGGTATGGAAAAACAATTGACCCCTAAGGAATGGGCCGACCTATTCGCCTATTTGGCCTTGGATAGGCCACCTACCGACAAGAACGCAAGGAAAATCCCAACCAGCCCATGACTTTTTTTTCCTAACCTGAGGTACCATCGTGCGTAAAAAGTCCTCCACTACCCGTCGCATGGTTTTTCTTTTGATTTGCCTTACCGGGGCGTTTGGGTTAATGGCTCAAGAACTAGCTAAACCCAAGGCAAACTCGACAAACCAAATTCGGCCCTTGGGGGAAGATCTGTATAGCGTTGAATCCGGCTTCCGTGGATTGTTGGTCCTGAAAGGAGTTGGCGAGAACAAAGAAGCCCTGTTTATTGATCCTGTTTGTGATCTCCAAACTCTAAAAACCCTTTGGCTTAGAGACACGGTCATCCCTTTCCCAAAAATTTCTCAAGTCCTCCTTACTCGCCACGACCGCCACAATAGCCAATTTGCCCTTGGATGGAAGGAAAATGGCGCACGGGTCTTGGCCGCTAAACCCACAGGAGAAATCCTCCAGCCTGCCGCGGTGGCCAAATATTGGGATGATATTGTTCCCCTTCGCACATCCCGAATCCTCCATTTCATGCCCGCCCACGGAGTGGACACTGATACGGCACCCACCTCATTCGATTGGGGCGGTTTTAAGCTCGATCTCCAACCTCTCCCCTGCCCGGCCCCCGACCAACACGGGGTCCTCATTAAGGACACAAAAACCGAAAAAACCACCCTGTTCTGTGCTCAATTGACGACAGGTGAAGGGAAAGTATTCGCGCCCTACACGACCGACTGGGACCACTGGACCGATCTGGGTTTGAAAACCCACTCCCAATCCATTGACAAGGCCATTGCCCTTTCCCCGGATTATTTGATTCCGGCTTTTGGCCCTCTCCCCATTATTGCCCCAACGGCGCTCCTCAAAGACTTAAAAACAAGAGTGAATGAAGCGGGGTTTCTTAAAAGTTTTGAGCGCTTTTCCAAAGTGCGATTGGGCAACCAGCCCAATTATGCCTTTTTATCTAGGGAACAGGCCGAATCGGGTGGAGCCAAACCCTGGTCGCGATTGTCGGAAAACCTTTGGAACACGGGGAACACTTTTGTCCTTCGTTCAAAATCGGGTGGTTTTTTGGTGGTGGACCCATGGGATCCCAACAGTGCCAAACAAATCCCCATTCTCCAAGAAACCCTCCAGCTGGGCACCCTCGAGGTTATCCTTTGCAGCCACGCGCATTACGACCATTTTGACGGGATCTATTCCATCCTGAACCGACCCGGGCAAAACCAAAAGCCAAAGATAATTACCACAACCCAAATAGCGGAACCCCTTGAACATCCCTTCCGGTTTTGGGCACCGTTTCTGGACAAGCGGCCAATTACCATTGACCAAAGCATTACGGATGGAGGCTCCTTTACATGGCGCGAATATACCTTTCGATTGCACGATTTCCCGGGTCAATCGCGCTACACCATGGCGGCGGAGGTTACTATTGACGGAAAACGGTGCCTATTCACCGCCGACAACTTCTTTCACCAAGATCAATTCAGCGGGTCCGGAGGTTGGATGGGAATGAACAGAAGCACACCGTTGGGATATGCCCAATCGGCCCGCAAAGTCTTGGATATTGCCCCGGATTGGGTCTTGGCCGAGCATGGCGGTGCCTTTGTGTTTAACCGTGAAGATTTTGAGAGGCGGGAAAAATGGGGACTTGCAGCTGCCAAAGCTGCCGATGCGCTTTGCCTTTCGGGCGATCATTTGGTGGACTGGAACCCTCATAGGATCCGTTCAGAGCCTATCCTCATCCAGCAAACGGATCCGGTCACTTCCCCAGTTCGGTGGATTGCCACCAACCCGGGCCAAAAGCCCGTTCGCCTTGACTGTTCCCTCTCTAAAGGCTTGATCTTTACCAGTCGGGGCCCACAAAAACCGGGAGAAACCCTCGTTTTGGATTCCATTGAACCCTTGGCCATTCCCAAAAGGGCCAAAGGGGTTGACATCCCCTTGATTTGGGAAAACGGTTTCCCATCCCAAGGGGATACCTTTCGGGTTTGGAGATAATTCGACCCGGTTCTTTCGATTTGGACTGGCCCTTTACCGGGTTTTAGCGATTGTTACGGTTATTCTGTTAGCAAAATTTACCCGGTAATGGAGGGGCATTCGGTCCTTGCCTCAGTCGGCCATTCCTGATAAAATAACCGGGT
>SIAL01000102.1 GCA_009691815.1 Gemmataceae bacterium
GCCGATCATCCATGAAGCGTGCCTATCGAGGCTAAGTTCCCGTGCCGCCGTTAGTAGCATCCCGGGGGCGGGTTTGCGACAACCACAGGCGACCCCAAATTGAGGATGGACAGCCCCGGGAAAATGGGGACACCAATACGCCCCAGCAAGTTCCAACCCCTCGGTGGTGAACATTTCGCGTAACCTTGCTTCCATTGGTTCAAGAGCGGAAAAATCAAATAAGCCCCGGGCTACACCAGATTGATTACTGATAATGACAAGCCGAAACCCCGAATTAGCAAGAAGCAAAAGTCCCTCTACCACCCCGGGGGAAAAGGCAAACAGTGTAGGATCGCTATTGTAGGGTATATCCTCCATGATGGTGCCATCTTTGTCAAGAAAGGCAGCCTTGGTTAACAGATTGGCATCCCTCATGAAACCATCTCCAGGGCTTTTTGCGCTTCGTTTGCCAGATGTCCCGCGATCGCTAAACTTGCCGTCGCCCCCGGGCTTGGGGCGTTTAGAACATGAAGCATGCCGGGTTGGTGGGCCAGATCGAAATCTTGAACCAACGAACCGTCTGGGCGCATGGATTGGGCACGGATACCAGAAATTCCCATTTGCAAATCGTCAGGGGTTATCCCCGGAACCAATCGGCAAACCTCTTTGGCAAACACCCTTCGAGAGAAAGTTAGGAACAATTCATGAAGTGTTACTTTGGGATATTTCAGCATGAAACGCCAAAGCCCGGGGAAAGTAATCGCATCCCAAAGGTCTTTTAGGTTGGGTTGCAAAAATGTGTAACTTTCGCGGCCCAAGGCTAGAAAAGCATTTGGCCCGACCTCAATGCCTCCCTGAATCATGCGGGTCAGGTGGACCCCAAGAAACGGAAGTTCCGGGTTGGGCACCGGGTAAATGAGATTTTTCACCCGGTCCTGCCAACGGGAATGAAGCTTCCAATATTGCCCTCGAAAGGGGACGATACGGTTTTCTGGTCGAAGCCCGGAAAGCCTTGCAATGCGATCACATTGCAGCCCTCCACAATTCACAACAAGGTCGGCAACGATAGACTCCGCCTCTTGTCCTTTTGTCGATAACGAACCCGGTGCCGCCAAGCCAACGCGCCAAGTTTTCCTTTGTTTTTCCAGAGAACAGACCCGAGAGGCCAACCAAATGGCCCCGCCAAGGTCTTTAATATCCTGGACATAGGAACGAGCCACGAAGGCGTAATCGACAATTCCTTCCTGAGGCACCCGAAGGGCCGCGGCACACCGAATGGAGGGTTCAATGCGTTTGGCCTGTTCCGAGGTCAGGCATTCCAGCCCTAGCAATCCATTTGCCTTTCCTCGCTCCAAGAGTGCCTCCATCCGAGGGATTTCCGAGGGGTCGGCGGCAACAACGAGCTTCCCGCATATTTCGTGAGGGATTCTTTTTTCGGCACAGTATTGGGTCATCGAGGCAATACCTTCCACCGCCATTCGAGCCTTGAGTGAACCCGGTTGGTAATAGAGGCCACAATGAAGCACACCGGAATTGTGGGAACTTTGATGGGCTCCGGGGCGAGGCTCTTTTTCCACAAGGGTTACCTTTAGGCCCCTTTGCAAAAGCTCCCGAGCCGTAGCCAGTCCGATCAAGCCACCACCCACCACAACTGCTTGCGCCACAAATCACCCACACACATTGCCCCGGGATCACTCCCTCTATTTGTAAAAACTACTTACCTTTTTGCAAAAAGAGCCAAACTGGGAGGTCTGGGATTTTTGGCCTTTATTGCGTTAACAGAGCTGGTTATACGAATCCCTCACGCGTGGATTTCCGCTTGCACCAAGGAAGGTGCGGGCGGGAACTCTCTCCCGGAACGATTTCTGGAAGCCATGCGGTTTTTGGGTTGGCAAGGATGCCCTTCATGAAGCGAATCTCGCGCAAATGGCTACTCGCTCTGTTGCCCTCATTTTTGCATATTGCTGCGGCTCCTGCCCGTTTAGGAGCGGGTTGACCGCCCGTTGCCGGGTGTCCTACCCCGGCCCCAGGCGGTTCGCCTGGATTCATTTCAAACATGATTCCCCAACAGGGTAACGGCCCCTACTATGGCCCCCCACAAGGGTTTGCCACGCCCCAAGGCTTTATTCCAAGGCAAAATCCTCAGCCCGCCCCCCAACGCTTTGTTTTGGGTGGAGGGGACTCACCGGCTTTTCAGCAACCCGGCATGCCGACCCAACCCGGAGCCAATTACAATGTTCCTCCGGCTATGGTAATGGCTACCATGGCGGCCCACCTTCCCGCCTCTCAACCCGTTCGGGTTCCCCTTGGGGTCGGTCAGGGATTGGACCAAATCAATGGGAGCCAATTCGGTGCCCCTGGGAAAAGGCCCCAACCTGTTGCCCCGCTAAACTTGGGACCTACACCTCTGGCCCAAGTAAACCATTCTGCCCGCTCACCCATTTATTTACCCGGACCTGAATCCTTTGGTCTGGTCGTTTCCACCCAACAAACCCAAGAAGTGGATTGGTTGGGAGTTCGAAATCGGATCAAGGCGTTAGGCATTCGCTCGTTCCAACATGAAGAATTCCAACCGGGGCGCCACCGCTTCACTTGTCAGCTGAACACCAACCAGGGAGCCTTACTCCTAGTTGAGGGCTCGGGAACCACGGAATCAGAAGCCATTGAAGGCTGTCTAGCAAAGGCGGTTCAGGTTCGCCAAGGCCGATAAATGGCCCTTTTCGGGGCGAAGGTCCTGCGTTGATCGAAAAACAGACGAATTATTCGTTCGACAGAACTCCCTACTTTCTCATGATTTGAGAACGGATGGGAGTTTTTTTTTGCCCAGATGGGAAAGGAAAGGTTGCCATGGAGCGATTGTATCGTTAGTTTGGGTAGGAGTGGGATTCAGTGGGACCCAATGGGACCAAATGGCTGAATCCAGATTTCCTCACCGGGTGACCCCTTTCGGAGTCGGCAAAGCCGAGTGACAATGCTCCTGACCGGAACACATGAACGGGTTTTGGACGATAAGAAGCGGCTAACGCTTCCCAAGCGCATTCGTGACCAGTTAGGTGATCCGGAATTCCTTTTTGTTTCGCCTGGCCCCGATGAGTGCCTTTGGATTTACACCCAAGAGGGTTTGGAATCCCTTGCGGCTCGGGTGGATGCGGCACCAGCCGCAGATGCCGAGGCTCGCGTTTTTCGCCGCCTCTATTTTGCACAAACCGAACAGGTGGATGTTGACCGAACCGGGCGAATTTTGGTTCCCGACCGATTGGGGCAATTTGCCCATCTTGGCCAAGAAGTGGTCCTTTTGGGGGTCAGGGACCATTTGGAATTATGGAATCTTTTGAACTGGAAGAAATATTTGGCACTACATTCACCGCGTTTTGACACGGTGGCCGAAGGGGCCATTAGTGGTCCAAACGGGCTTTAATATGTCGGGGTTCCTCGACAACAAAATCCCTAGGATGGGGTGTTTATGGGGCATGGAGGCCCCGATTTTGTCTGGTTTTATGGCTTTGGCTTAAACACCAAAGTCCAAAATTTTTCTCCGCCAAGCTTACCCTTGGTTGGAGGATTCCGTCGGCGTCGTGCGGCTTTGGGCTTGGCAATTGGGTGCCCCTTGGGGTGCCTGAAACTCCCACGCAAGGAAGCGTTTGATCCCATGGATGGGTGGGGAGAGCCGAATTCGTCCGTTTCGACATCTCCCTCCTGGCTTTCCCGGAAGCCAGGAGGGCTTTTCTTTTCCACCCCTTCTCTCATACCATGGCAAGCTGCAAGGAACGCGGATTGATGGAAAACGCATGGACGCAGACGAAATAGTTTCGGTCCCACCCCCCCAAGAGGTCCTTGGGCCTTCGGAGAAAGAAGAGCCCCCTTCGGGACATATGTCCGTTTTAGCTAGCGAAGTTCTTAGCTACTTAAATCCCCAAGTTGGCCAAACGATAGTCGATGCCACCCTCGGCGTGGGTGGGCATTCCTTGCTCCTTGCCCGGGCTGTCAGCCCTTCTGGTCAAGTCATTGGCCTAGATCACGATCAAATCATGATTGATCGAGCCATACCACGGTTGAGGGGATTTCCTTTTGAGGCTATCCACGCCCGGTTTGATATGCTCCCCGAAATTCTAAAATCAAAAAATATTCCAGGGGTCGATGGATTGCTGGCGGACCTTGGCATCTGTTCGGAACAGCTTGACGAGGCGGGCCGGGGTTTTAGTTTCTCTCGACCCGGCCCACTTGATATGCGTATGGATCAAAGTCGGGGGCAATCGGCTGCCGACATGGTCAATCACTATTCCGAATACGATCTGGCCGACCTTATTTTTCGCTATGGCGAAGAGAGGTTTAGCCGCAAAATCGCTAGATACATTGTCATTAGGCGGGGCGAACGCCGCTTTGAAGACACTGCCGATTTGGCGGCGGTGGTAAGGCGGGCCATTTCCAAAAAAGACCCTTCAGGCATCCATCCCGCCACCCGAACTTTTCAGGCCCTCCGTATTGCCGTAAACGAAGAGCTGGCTGTTCTCGAAGGGTTCTTGGGAAAATTGCACGACCTCGTTAAACCCGGTGGAGTGGCTGTAATTATCAGTTTTCATTCCCTTGAGGACAGACAGGTCAAAAATACCTTTCGCCAATCCGAATATTGGGAAATCCTCACCAAAAAACCTGTCATGGCGGGCGAATTGGAAACCGCCAGAAATCCACGCAGCCGAAGTGCAAGGCTCCGTGCCGCAAGGCGTATCGACCCCAATCAACCAAAATTTTACAAGGGAGGGAAGTACCGATGAAGTTTAGTACGGAAACAAAGGCCGGCATCCTCGTTGCCTGCTCGTTTTTGGGTTTGACCGGAGTCTTTGTCGGGAAAAAGTACCTCGACCCCAAAACCAACCTCACCGCGCTTTTGTCCGAAGGCAACCCGGATTCCAAACCAGGTGGCCCGGCTGCCAAGCCAGAAGTCAAAGATCCCAAAGAGAAAAACGAAATTGACCCCGGTATAGTTCAAACCAATTCAAAGGTTACCCTCCCTGGGGGAATTCCCTCGGTTCCCGGGTCAGAAAAACCTGCTCCCACAACCGGCTTTCCCCCGCCGTTAGGCACCACCCCGCCGTTAGGCACCACCCCGCCGTTAGGCACTCCCCCGGATGCTTTCCCGGGAGGATTGCCACCGTTACCCGGCACCGAGTTGCCAACCCAAAACAATAACATTTCAGGCTCAAAACCCGATCCCTTGGGAGTGCCTCCCCTTCCGCCGCCGACCGGTTTCGGACCATCCAGTGGGATTCCGCCCTTGCCGGGGGAATTTCCCCCCGGAAATAGCCCGGCACAACCCATTGATAACTCGAAAAGTATCCCCGGATCTATTCCCTTCCCCGTCCCACTAGGAGCGGCGGTTGGGGGTGCGGTTGGGGCTATTGGAGCCGCCCCGGCTATTACCGCACCTCCTTCGGTTTTGCCACCCATTCCCCCTTTGGTACCCGGTAAGGAGTTAAACAATCCCTCATCGGTTCCCTCTCGTGGTTTGGGAGGATCCGAGTTTTCCTCTAGGGTAACCCCCAGTTTACCCAACACCGTGCCCCCTCTTGGGGTACCAGTGCCTATGAACCCTGGTCTAACCAGTCCCGGCCTCTTCAATCCTGGAATTGGGGCCTCCGGAACGGGAGCCCTAGGAACGGGAGCAAGAGGGGCTTTTGCGGTTGTCATTCCTTCGGTTACATTGACCACCTTTTCGCCCACCACAGGTCCCGTAAGGCGAACCGAATTCATCCCATTAGATGAACCCGTTACGGCCCCGATGGCGACTCCTTTTGTCCCGGGTCTACCCAACCCTGCCCCGAACCCTGTGCCAACACCTTTGCCTTCGGGGCCATTATCGGATAATCCCGGAAATATGGTCCGAAGGCCCGCCCCGGGATCGAATCCTAATTTTGCTTTTGTTCCCAGCGTCCCGGCTACCTATCCGGACAGGCCCATTCTGCGGATGTCCGCAAATGAAACCAACCCCCGGTTGGGAACGGTTGGATTGCAAGGCAATGCTCCCAAAGTAAGCTCTTGGTCGGAAAAAGTGTTCATTTCCTCTCCGGGGGATACTTGGGATTCGATAGCCCTTTCCCAATATCAACGAAAAGATCTGGCCCGGATGCTTCAGCAATACAACGAATTGCATCCTCGACTGGCGGCCTTGCCCAAAACCGGGTTCCTGCCCCAAAGCACAGAAATATTCCTTCCCCCTCTGGAGGAACTCATCCGACAGGGAACGGGGTCGGTTCCTTTAACCAACCCACAACCCGGGGCCTTTTCCACGGGAATTCCTGGAAGGCCCTAAGGCCATGGCTTCTTGTTGGTTTTGACGAAAAGCCCTAGCAAATAACAACACCTAATGGCTTGGCCAACTCTCTCAGTTGGCCCATTAGTTTTTCAAAGGCGATAAAATCGATCGTCTGAAGTCCATCCGACAGGGCTTTGTCGGGATCCGGATGAATTTCAATCACCGCGCCATGTGCTCCACAGGCCAAACCGGCCAAAGTCATCGCGGGCACATAGGCTCGCTTCCCTGTGGCGTGGCTGGGGTCTATCACCACGGGAAGGTGGCAAAGGGCCTTCAGGGGGGGGACAATCGACAGGTCCAAAGTATTGCGGCTGTGATCGTTGAAAGTGCGTATCCCTCGTTCACACAAGATGACCTCTGTGTTACCACCCGCCAAAATGTATTCCGCCGCCATGAGCCATTCTTCCAAAGTAGAAGCCATTCCCCGCTTGAGGAGGATCGGTTTTCTTAGCTTTCCCACCTTTCGCAAAAGGGGATAGTTTTGCATATTGCGGGTACCGATCTGAACGATATCCGCCGATTCGCCTACCGCTTCCACCTCTTCGGTTTCCATCACTTCTGTGACGATCAGGACCCCGGTTTTTTGTCGAACCCGTTCAAGAAGCTTTAGGCCCTCTCTCCCCATACCTTGGAAGACATAGGGGCTTGTTCTGGGCTTAAAGGCACCCGCCCGCATGAGGGTTAAGCCCTGGCTTCTTATGAATTCGGCGGTTTTCATCATCACCAATTCGTTTTCCACCGAACATGGACCCGCGGTCACCGAAAAATGCCCCGTACCGATCCTTGATTCTCCCAAGGTGACAATGGTGTCGGCTTCGTGAAATTCACGGCTGGCAAGTTTGTAGGGTTTGGTGACTTTGATGATTTCCATAACCCCGGGCAGGGCACCAATTTGATCCGGTTGGATGGAAAGAAGGTTTCCGGTTATTCCGATGGCTGTACGGGTGGAACCCGGCAAGGGATGGGCTTTTAGGCCAAGTGAAAGGATAATGGACAGAACTGTTTCCAGTTGTTCAGGTGTCGCACATTTGTGCATGACCACTAGCATGGCAGGAACTTCTTTCTCTCAGAGACAAAGTGATCCAAGGCAAGATATTTTACGAAATTGTTGGGTCTGGATCCCCGGGCTCTTGTTGGAATGGCCCATGGGTGTTCTGTGAAATCCGTTTTCAAATCTTTCTTAAAAGCCTATCGACCGCATTTGGGATTGGCCCTTGCCGCCCTATTATGGAGCCTAAGTGGAGCGTTCACCAAACTCCTAACGAGGGACGATTCCCTCTTTGCCCCGTTGGGTTTTGCGGAAGTCCCCATTGACCCGCTTCATATTGCGTTCGGGCGGACCGTTGCAGGGGCGCTCTTTCTGGGATGTTTCCTAAAACCCCAGCTTTTGACATGGCAGTGGGCCATGATTCCCACCGCAATTTGTTTTGCCCTGATGAATGCAAGCTATGTAACGGCCATGGTGATGGGATCGGCGGCCAACGCGGTTTTGTTGCAATATACCTCGCCTTTTTGGCTTCTTTTAGGCGCATTTTGGCTTTTTGGCGACAAACCCAAAGTAGGGGAACTTTTGGCCCTTCTGGTGGGGTTGTTCGGGGTGTTCCTTATTGTTTTTGACCCTGCCACCGAAGGGGAAATCAGTCGATGGGAAGCCAATGTTCTTGCGTTGGCCAGCGGATTCTTTTTTGCCGGGGTAGTTTTGGGACTGAGGCGAATGCGGGGGGTATCACCCCTGTTTTTGACAGTAATAAACATGGGATTTGCGGCCTTGGTCCTCACTCCATTCATCCGCGAGTTGCCCATGCCTAATTACCTGCAAACCGTGACGATTATCCTCTATGGCATCCTGCAATTTGGGCTGCCCTACCTGTTAACCGCGTCGAGCCTCAAGCACCTCCGCCCGGTAGAGGCCGGCCTCATAATGCTCCTTGAACCGATGCTCAACCCCATCTGGGCATGGTTGGTATGTCCGGCCACGGAATCCATGGATGGCAATACCCTTTGGGGAGGGTTGTTGATTTTGGGGGCAATTGCTTTTCGTTATGTACCCACGGGTTGTTTGGTCCGGCCTAACGAACCCCGGCCTGCTTTGGATCAAAACCCCAATCGGTCGCAAAATACCCCGCCGCAATGAAGCCCCCAATGCCTTCCTTCAGCATGGCCGGTTCCATCATGAGGTAGTCTGGAAAGGAGCTTCCGGAAACCCAAAGCGAAATCCTTTCCAACAACCGCATTCCGGAAGGTCCGGTGGCCCCCAAACAAACGAGGAAGGCCCCCGGATCATCTTGACGAGGCCTAAGGAAAAGGGTTGCTTTGTCGTTGCCCTCAATGAGTTTGCCTCCGGGCCAGTCGATTTGGCCCGTTTGCACTCGAATAGGGGAATCGGCCAAAAGTTTTTTGATGGCCCTGTTGTTATCTTCATTTCCCAAAAGGATGAGGTTTCGCCCCTTCATTCGGTCGGCCGATTTTTCCCATTGAACATCGGTATAGATTTCGATTGCTCCGTTGCCTCGATAATAAAAAGTCTCCGCATCAAAACGGGCTTTGGACCAGTTGGTTCGGCTTTCTTCCGGTGTACCTGACACACCAACAATATATGCCATTTTTCCTCGAAATGCCTCCTTGATGGGGCCGGCTTGCCCGGCGGTTTTTGTGAGATGCTTGAGATCCAGAATGGGCAAAATCGACCACTTTTTATCTCTCCATTCCAAGCGGATTGGGTCGGATTTGCCAAAATCTTTGGCATCCATGGTTTGGCCATCCAGCATGAGAGACCAACTATCCTTTTTTGCCCAACCCGGATTACTCAAACTCAGGCGCTGAACATTTCGTGTTGTCCCGAGGATGGCCCCTTTGGCCGGGTCGGCCTTGATTTGAATCTCGGAAAGTTCACCCCACATTTCTTGTGCCTCAATTGTTACCCACGCCATTTTTGAAGATAGTCCGGGGTGAAATGTGCGAAAATCGACCTCTACCACCTTTTCCGGGGCAAGTTTGGGCCGTTCTGAAAGAAAACGCATCAATGGGGGCCAATCGACGCACTCATTGCCCCACCAGTGGCCGGCGCCGGGTTGTTCGTGGTAGGAAAAATCGGGATGAAACTCTCCCAACTTGGCCCGCATAGCACGGGCCTGAACCACTGGGACATTGTCATCTTGATCCCCGTGAAGGATATAGGTTCCTTTGGTTTTTAGGTTTTTGACCAGTTCCAGAGTGTCGGCCACATTGGTGGCTCGGGATAGAACTTTGGCAACGGGGGCCTTGGATTCGGGGCGCCTAGCCCCCGCATAAGAAAACATGCTAATCCAACCCGCCGAAGGCGCGATCGCCGCAAAGCGGTCTGGAAAAGTCACCCCCATATGCCAAACCCCATGACCTCCCATGGAATGGCCCGTTAACCAAACCTTTCGTGGGTCTGTTAACAAGGTTTTTTGAGCAAGCTCCAAAACCTCCAACGCATCCATCCGTCCCCAGTCTTCCCAATCAAAGCCAAAGGGCCGGCGATTGGTGGGGGCAACAATATGGGCCCAAGATTTGGCGCCATAGGCCGCGGCCTGCCCAATGCCCTCCACCGAGGCCCCATGCAGCG
>SIAL01000103.1 GCA_009691815.1 Gemmataceae bacterium
TCCCAAAAATCGCAAGAATTGGGTAAGCCTCAATCGCTTCATGCCTTTGGCACTATGTCCCTAGCTGAGGTTGAGGAGGTAGCCGAGGCGGCTCCTGTTCCCAAAATCGGCGGAGAACGGCCCATAGACAAGCTTTTGGTGGAACGGACGGCAAACATTCTCAAGGAGATTCACTTGCCACCGGTGAAGGGAGACACCCCCGACGACATGTTTGATCCGGGGCTTTTGGGAACCCTTTGCGACCCCAAAAGCAAGGCGATTGAAGACGCCTCCCGGGCAGGCGCAGCCCCCAAGGATAACAAGGCCTACCAGTTCATGCAAAAAGTGCGAATCCACCTTTGGGCGATTTCGGGACGGGCGACGACCCCAGCGGAAATCGTTCCCGGAGTGCAAGCCATGATTGCCAAAAAGGAAATCCGGGCGGATTTGAATCTAAAGCTTATCCGGGGCGGATTCCGGGCGGCGGAGGATGCCATCCTCAAACGCAATGTGGAAACCAACCAGCGGAGCGTGGCCCTGATCCTAGGCCTTTTGGATGAAGACCTATCGGAATTGGAAGCATTAGGGGAAGAAAAGGACAAGCTTACACCCTATTGGCGGGCAAATTTCGACTACATCACCGCAAAGTTAGAGGCGGAAACCTCTTACATTTGGGAGTATGAGTCGATGTTGGGGCAAATGCGAAAAGAAGCCCCGGCACGCGATCCCAAGATTCATGGTGGTTGGGATTTGGCCTCCATTCCCAACCCACAGGGTGACAGTAAGGGCAAAAAACTGGCCAAATCGAGCAAAAAAGCCTTTGATGCCCTGAGCAAACAATATCCCAACACCCCGTGGGACATCCTCGCCCGCCGGGAAAAGGGGACGGCCCTTGGGCTGGAATGGCAACCGGTACCCTAACTTTTCCGCTTTCAAAGCCCGGCGGCTTTCATTCGGAGCCCAACTTGGGACTTACCCCGGTCCATGGCCCGGAACACCTTCGGTTTGGACCTCCTATTCCGTTTTGGGTTCATTCCCTTTTTGCCGAATCAACATCATTTCTTCACATTCGCCTCCTAAGTTATTCCCATAGAGGTTTGCCGAATTCTTCACCCTTTTTGGTCCCTATGTCGACCCTTAACTACTCCTCGATTATCTCGGAAAGGTCCCGAATTGGCCGGGGGCCTACGGGGGTTTCCCAAGGCGAAACCACAACCAAATTCAAGGTGGAAAATCTCTCTTTTTGGTATGGCGCCAAGCAAGCCCTCCATGACATCTCCATGGATATTCCCCAACATTCGGTCATGGCCCTGATTGGTCCCTCGGGTTGTGGAAAAAGCACCTTCTTGCGCTGCCTTAACCGGATGAACGATTTTATCGAGTCGGCCCGGCAAACCGGCCACATCAAACTCGATGGCGAAGATATTCATGGCCGGGGCATCAACTTGGTGGCGCTACGCCAAAGAGTCGGCATGGTTTTTCAGCGATCCAACCCGTTTCCAAAGACGATCTATGAAAATGTGGTGTTTGGGCCGCGCGTCGCAGGCCTTTCCAACCGCACCCAATTGATGGAGATTTGCGAACGCTGCCTCCGCTCGGCCGCCCTTTGGGACGAGGTGAAAGATCGACTGAATGAGCCGGCCCTTTCCCTTTCGGGGGGACAGTCCCAACGACTCTGTATCGCCCGGGCTTTGGCCACCAACCCGGAGGTTATCCTTCTCGATGAACCGGCCAGCGCCCTTGATCCTGTTTCCACCTCGCGCATTGAGGATTTGATTTTTGAACTCAAGCGGGATTACACGATTGTCATCGTCACCCACAATATGCAGCAGGCGGCCAGGGTCAGCGACAATACAGCATTCTTTTTCCAAGGCAGAGTTATCGAAGTGGGGTCGACAGATCAAATGTATACCCGACCTCAGGTGAAGCAGACCGAGGACTATATCACAGGCCGATTCGGTTAATTGGATTTTAAGACTGGAGATTTTCCAAAACCATGTCAAAACACCTTGCCAGAGATCTGGATACCCTGCAAAAGGACATTTTGACCCTTGCCGGGATCGTGGAGGCCGCGGTCCACAAAGCCATGCGGTCCATCATCGAACGGAGTTCAATCCTTGCCCAAGAGGTAATTGAAGGGGACGATGTTATCGACCGTGAGGAAAACCACATCGATGAGGAATGCCTCAAAATCTTGGCGCTACACCAACCCGTTGCCACCGACCTTCGCCATATCACCTCGGCCATGATGATAGTGGTGGATCTCGAACGGATGGGGGACTTGGCGGAGGAAATCGCTCAACAGGGGCTACACCTGATCCAAACTTATGATTGGAGTGTTCCCGAAAAACTGCAAAAACTCAGCGACCTTGCCACCCTTTTGGTCCGTAACAGCCTCGACGCCTTTGTGCGAATCGACACGGACTTGGCGAGGCTGGTGATTCGCATGGAAAACCAAGCTAGTCTTTTGGTGGACGAACTCATCGCCGGGGTCATTCAAAGTATGCAAACCGGTGGCAGCACAATCAGCCCGGGCATATCCTTTTTTACGATCACCAAAGCCCTCGAGCGGATTGCCAATCACGCCACAAACATTGCCGAGGATGTTATCTATCTCGCCGAGGGTGAAGTGGTCCGCCATGGCGGACAGGCCGCCCCTGTGCGGGAAAGGGGATAGTTCAAGGTGCTTTGGATTAGAATCCGGCAACCATAAAGATTGACAAGGCAACCAAAAACGAGGGTCAAATGACCGAGACAACAACCGATTCCTTGGTGAAACAAAAGTCCGAATCCATCCTCATCATTGAAGATGAAAAGTCGCTTGCGGATGTCGTTGCCTACAACCTGAAAAAAGGGGGATTTGAGGTCCACATTTGTCACGATGGACGGGAAGGATTGGCAAAGGCGCGAACCCTTTTGCCCAATTTTATCCTCTTGGACATCATGCTCCCCGGCATGCAGGGCACCGAAGTGCTTCGAGAACTCAAGGCAAAAAAAACCACGCGAGATATTCCGGTCATCATTATCTCGGCAAAATCCCAAGAAACAGATCAAGTAAGTGGTTTTAATCTGGGCGCTGAGGACTATGTCACCAAACCCTTCAGCGTGAAGGTCTTGATTCAAAAAATCCGGGTTCACCAAAAACGAACCGGGGTTGTCGAAGAGTTGGGCGGCAAAAATACCGACACCATCGAACATCGGGATGTAAAGATTGACCGAATTAGGCATAAAGCCTATTTAATGGGCGAGGAAATGGACCTCACCCCTACCGAATTTCGGATGGTGGAAATCCTTCTTCGAAATCCAGGCCGGGCTTTCAGCCGAAACCAACTCATGTCTAGCGCCATCGGGGAAGGCGCCATCGTTTTAGAAAGAACTATCGATGTGCATGTAAAAACCATTCGGCGAAAACTGGGAAACCCGGACCTGATTGAAACCGTCCGGGGGTTGGGATACCGCTTTCTTGAGTAACACCGTTAACTTCACTAGAAATTGACGCTTTATTCATCTGTTCCACACCATCTCTTCATCGGCTTGTGCGATACTAGGAAATATAGCCCGGCGCTAAGGGAGTTTGCCGGGTTCTCCGCTAGGGGTTTCCTGAAATGCACGATGCCCTTGTCCTTTCCGACCTCCATCTGGGGGCCCCAAATTGTCAGCATCAATTCCTATCGCTTTTTCTTGGGTGTATTCTCGATGGCACCATCTCAACCAAAAAAATCCTCCTGAACGGCGATACCTTCGACTCGATGGATTTTCGCCGTCTATCCCCATCTCATTGGAACATCTTCGAGCAAATTCGGGAGCTTTCCGAAGTTCTTCCGGTTCGCTGGATTTATGGGAACCATGACAGTCCCAAAAAATCCTTTGTGACCCTGCTTGGAACCGAAATGCTCGAAGAGTATGTTTTGCACTCGGGGGGCCGCCGAATGCTTGTTTTGCACGGTCATCCGTTCGACACTTTTCTCGAACGCCACGCAAAATTAACCCTTGTAGCCGATTGCGCCTATCGGATGCTGCAACTCCTCGACCCAAGCCTTTCGGTGGCGCGATTTGCCAAACGGACCAGCAAGTCGTTCCTTCGTTGCACTGATAAGATTCGGACCGAGGCGACCCGTTAAGCCCTCTCGAAGCAAATGGATGGTGTGATCTGCGGGCACACGCACAGGGCGATCACCGAAGAAGGTGGATTATTTGGATACTATAACTCTGGCTGTTGGACCGAAAATCCCTGCACTTGGCTTTCGGTGAAGGGCGGCGAGGTTTCACTGCGCGTGTTCCAGGAAGGTTTTTCCGAACGATTCCCGGTTCAAACGAGAGGCCACCCCGATTTTATGCCCCACTGGGAAGAAGCCCCTTTTGCCACCGCAAGCTGAAAGAACAACCGCAACCGGCAAGGAAGGGGCCTAGAATGACCGCATTTTCTAAATCAGACGGATTCCGCTTGAAGGCGAAAATGGCCAAAGATCAAAGGTCGGGCCATGGGTTCGATGCGAAGGACCACATCCCCCCCCTGAAAAAGGCGCACCGCCCCGGTGGATTGACTGACGGTCACGGCGATGGCTCGGGTCGCCTTGGAAATGGCCGAGGCGGCGGCATGGCGGGTTCCTAACCCCATGCTCAGATTGTAGGATCGTTCAGGCGCCTCAACCCGCATACAACCGGCAATGGCCACCCCATCCCGCCGAATGATAAGGGCGCCTTCCAGTTTGGCCAAGTCCTTGATTTGTTCCCGGACAACGGGATTTCGAACATCCCGTTCGGCGGCGCTGTAACCCCGGAAAGGGTTGAAATTCATGGGGGAACTGTGCTTCATTACTTTTTGGGTGTCGCCCACCACAAACATGGTCCCGATCGGTTGACCCTCGCGCCCTTCCCGGCCGATTTGGGTGGCCAGATCGACCACCGCCTGAAGCGTTCCCAAAGGTACTTGAGTGTCTAGGCGCTTGAGCTCTTTGGCACTTAATAGCTCCAGATGATCTCCCAAGCGGATCACGCTTAGGCTGTCCATGCCGGGGTTTTCTTCGTCGCCGGATTCGATGCCGTTGTAAAGAACCACCACGGAGGCCCCGGGGCGAAGTTTTTCGGTACGGACCGCGTCGAGCAGTGCGGCGCTCATTCGTTCTTGAATGGGGGTGGGACCGGTTTCGATATCGAGGAAGCTAAGCGAAAAAAGTTTTTCGAGGCGGGTTCGTTCCTTAAGCGGGCGTTCCTGTTCGTCGTTTGCTTGGGCCACGAGAAGCGGACGGGTTCCCATTTCCCGCCGAACACTGGCCCAATCCAGAGGGCCTTCCGCCATGACAAGCACCGCATCCGCCGGAAGGCTTTCCGCAAGGAGCCTCCCGGCTTGAAGCAATGCCTGAAATTGGCTCGACAAGGCCATGATGGAGTAAACCTCGGCAGGCCGCAATCAACAGAAAGCCCAGAAAATGGCTTGGAGATGATTCTGACTGCAAACCTGAATCTATGGAAGATAATCCTCATTCATCCTAAGAGGTATACAGGGAGCTTGAAACCCTGATAGATGCCATTTCTTTTGATTTTTCCAAGGGAAACATCATGGTCGTTGACTCAGGTTTAAGGGTTGAGGCAAGGAATCCGGCCATTCAAAAACCGAAGGATTCAAATGCCTAACCGGTCAATTTGACCCAAATAGCTTGTGAAGAGGCGGAAAATAAAGAAAATGATGATGACCGCCGTGGCGGCCCAAAGGAATTGAGCGCCTAGGGTGGCCACGGTTCGTAAACGAATCCGCCCCTCTTCAAACGCATCCGTGGCAATCATTTCTAGAGACTCGGGCAGGGATCCACTCTCTTCCCCCACACCTACCCTTCCAAGAAAATCGTCGTTAAAGAGTTCGGTTTGAGCAAGAGCCACGGATACATCTTTCCCTTTGCGCACCCGGGTAACCGATTTAGCCCCTTTGGTTAACCAATCGAGGTTGCCTGAGGCGTCAAAGGCCAATTTCAGGGCTTTGTCCCAGCCAATTCCCGTTTTGCTAAGAAGGCTAAGTGCCATGCTAAAATGGGCCAAGGTAAAGGCCCCAAGCATGGGCCCGATCATTGGAATCGAATGGAGAAAACGGTCAAATCCGCCCGACTTGAAGGCGTGTTTGAGGGAGTAAAACCCAACAGCTAACCCAATGCCAATGCCAAAAACGACGCCGAAATAAACCAGTACACCGGAGGTCCCTTTAAGTCCCAAGCCCAAGGGATCGTAGCCCCCCGCGTTTGGAAGAAAACCAAGGATAAGGATCAACAGGCCAATCACACAAATGGACAAACCAAATTGAAGAAGGGGCCAAAAGGACATTTGCCAAAAGAGCTGTCGGTTGGTTTTAATGGTTTCAAAGTGTTTGGTCAATTCCTCGCAAATTTCCGGGAGGTGGCCAGTTTGCTCAGCAATCCCAAGAAGTACCCGAACCAAGGGGGGCCAATTGGGAACTAGGGTCATGGCGACTTCAATTCCCTCCCCCCGAGAAAGTACGGCATGAACGGTTTGGCAATCCAACCGAAGCGACCTAGGACCTTTTTCGCCTAGCTTTTTCCAGGTGCCCACTAGGGGGAGGCCCGCCTTCAGCGAGATGCGCAGGTTGCGGCACAACTCGATCCATGCACCATCGGAAGCCATTCTCCACCCATTGATAAAGGGTCGGGTTTTTTTTTGTTGAATCAACCCCTTGACAATCCAGTATTGACTGGGGCATTTACCGAGATTACAAAAAAGCCCGACAACTTTCTTTTTTACCCAATCCTAGCAAGGTTGGTACCCGTAACGGGTTTTTCCTAAGGCATTCTGTAAAGGCCAAGTTGATTCTCTGGTGGGTGCCTTTGGGGTTGGCTAGGCCATTGGTTCGGGGCTTGACTTCAGGACGGGAGACTTTTACAAACAATTTGGGACTCCTTTGTACCACTATTAGGATTTTGTCATGAAAATGTGTCATTCCACCCTGCAAGTCCTTCGCTTCGTTTGCCCAGCTCTAACTTTTCTGGTTTTGCCCCAATGGGTAAATGGGCAGGAAAAACGGCAGGAGACCGCTGCGGTTCAGGTGTCTTTCGTCGACCAACCTGTGGAAATTTCCGCCAGCAAGGCTCCTCGTCTGGGAACGGGGGATTTTTCCCTGAACATGTGGTTGGAAAACAAGGAAAACGCTGCACACAATCCCGGTGACCTGATCAGTCAATTTGACCCTGTTATGCGCCGCGGTTTTCATCTAACGCTAAAAAGTAACACGGGGACAACCACCAGTCAGGCGAACTGGCGGCATTTGCAATTTGGCATCGACAACAACCAAAGTTCCGGGTGGATCGACTGCGGCCGTCCAGGTAACGCTACTCTTGCCTTTGCCTTGGTGTCGCACGAAGGCAGACTTTATGCGGGAACTTGCGAACCTGGAAAAAACGAGTCGGGTCATGTTTACTTTTATGCGGGAACAAAGAGTTGGACCGATTGCGGGGCACCGGACAAGTCCAATTCCGTCACGGCCTTGGCGGCATATCAAGGTAAGCTATTTGCCGGAACGGGAAAATACCGCCTAGCCGGATCGCAATTGAAGGAATCGGAAAATGCCATACTTGGCGGACGAGTGTTTGTTTATGAAGGAGGCCGCAATTGGATCGATTGTGGATCCCTGCCTAACACCGAAGCTGTTGGCGGTTTTGTCGTATTTCAAGGCCAACTGTATGCTTCTTCCTTGTACAAACCAGCCGGTTTTTTTCGCTACGAAGGGGGCAACAAGTGGACGGATCTGCCGGTGCCACAAGGTTTGGATCCCGCTACAGGAATCCTCGTTCCAAAGCGGGTCGAGGCCCTCACCGTCTTTGATGGATTCCTTTACGGCAGCAGTTACGATGGCGGTCATGTGTATCGATACGACGGCAAAACCTGGACCGATTGCGGGCGTTTGGGAGATAACACCCAGACCTATTCCTTTGCCCAATATGAGGGGAAACTTTATGCTGGGACATGGCCGAGCGGCCGGGTTTATCGTTTTGACGGCGTAGGCAAATGGACCGACACGGGCCGCCTAGGAAAGGAACTTGAGGTCATGGGTATGCTTGTTCACAATGGCCTCCTTCTTGCGGGAACCTTGCCCCTTGCTGAGGTTTATTCCTTTGACACCACCTCGTGGAAGCGGCTGGTTCGTCTGGACCAAACACCCAATGTCACTTACCGCAGGGCCTGGACCATGGCAGAACACGAGGGGCAGGTTTTTTGCAGCACCTTGCCTTCTGGTAAGGTCTTTGCTTTTTCCAGCGGGAAGCTAGCGGTCTGGGGGAAATCTCTAGATTCCTCACGGCATCATGTTGCGGCAATCAAATCGGCGGACCGCTTGGCTCTTTATGTCGATGGTCAAAAGGTGGCGGAATCATTGACCTTTGATGCCAAGACCTATCTCTTGAACTGCGACGCTCCTCTTCGAATTGGAAACGGGATGAATGGGCCATTCCATGGTCGCCTGTCGGATGTCCAGGTCCACACGAGGGCATTGAGGCAGGACGAAATCGTCGCATTGGCAAAACAAAAAAAGTTGAAGTAGTCCGTATTTTAAACTCCGAACCCTTTGATTTCGCTTTCCCTTTGGCTAACAAAGTGTAAAAATAACCTATACCCGCCTTGGAGTTTGTTTATGCGTTTGGAAAGCCAATTAGCCTCCCTAATACTATTGGCCATTTGGGGGGCTACCCAAACCCACGCAGCGGATTGGTTGCAATGGCGTGGTCCCGCCAACGATGGCAATTCCTCCGCAAGCGGCGTTCCCACCAAATGGTCCGCAGAGGAAAATATCGCTTGGAAAGCCAAGCTGCCCGGTATGGGTGGCTCTACCCCCGTCCTTGTGGGCGAACAGATCTTTCTAACCTCGGCTGCCAAGGAACGACTTGTCCTGTTGGCCCTGTCCACAAAGGACGGCAAGGAAAATTGGCGGGCTGACCTTGGTCAGGGAACCCCCCTCGCCCGAAGCGACGAGGGCAACGGTGCCTCCTCAAGCCCCTCAAGCGATGGCAAGCAGGTCTTCGCGATGAGCGGATCGGGAGAGTTTGCCGCCTTTTCCCTAGAAGGCAAAGAAAATTGGCGGTTTAACCTCCAAGACCGTTATGGCAAATTCAAAATCCAGTTTGGCACCAGCACCACCCCGGTTCTTGATGGCGACCGGATCTACCTTCAACTTTTGGATGATCAGGGCCAGCGGGTGATCGCCCTTGATTCCGCCACAGGTAAGGAAGTCTGGAAAGCCAAACGGCCAAGTGACGGCACCGATGAAAACCTGCACAGCTATGCGAGCGCTTTTGTTTGGTCCAAAGGTTCCGACAAACTCCTCATCACCCATGGCAACGACTACACGGTGGCCCACAACCTAGTGGATGGTTCCGAGGCTTGGCGGGTGGAAGGTCTTAACCCTAGAGACAAATACAACCGGTACCTTCGCTTTGTGGCCTCTCCTGTCGCCACCTCGGAAATAGTCGTCATCCCCACCGCCAAAAAAGGGCAAGTGGTCGGCGTCAAGCCCGTTTTGAAGGATGGCAAGCCAGCCTTTTTGGAACTTTGGCGGATGGCCAAAAACACCCCCGATGTTTCCTGCCCCCTTGTTTATTCAAACCTCGTCTACCTTTGTGGAGAACAGGGATCGATTACGGTGTTGGAATCGGTTTCTGGCAAGGAGCTCTACTCCCAACGCATTCATGCCGCCCGCTATCGCGCCTCACCCGTCACGGCAGAGGACAACATTTACCTCACCGGACGCGATGGGGTGGTTACGGTGGTGAAAACCGGCCGTGAGTATGTCAAAGTGGCCGAAAATAAACTTCCCGATCAGATCGCGGCGTCCCCCGTGGTTACCGACGGCCGCCTCTATTTGCGAGGCTATGACTACCTTTGGGC